>JAYUWQ010000876.1:0-7617 GCA_043753485.1 bacterium | reverse complement strand
GATCAAACCCATTTATCATGGCAGTTTTTATCTGCATTGGGCGGGATCGGGCGGGACCAAAATCATTTACAGTGATCCGTCCTCACAAGGCGCCCCGGCGGGGCGGTTCTCCGGCTTGCCTAAGGCGGATTTGGTGGTGTTGACCCACCGGCACGGGGACCACTTGAATGTCACCACGCTGGAAAGTCTGCGGAATGGCACTGACACCAGAATCGTGGCTCCCCAGGATGTTTATGATGGAATGGGCACCAACACCACCGGCACCACCCTGAAAAGCCTGACCACTGTTTTCAAAACCGGGCAGATCAGCGCCGCGGCCAATTCGCCCGCGCTGCAGATGCAGGGCCTTACGATTGAAGGCGTGCCGGCCTACAACGCGAACCATGTGAAGGGGAATTGCAACTCCTATATCCTCACCATCGGAGGGAAGCGGTTTTACATCAGTGGGGACACCGGAACTACCCCGGAAATGAATGCCATGCCGGGGATCGATGTGGCGTTTCTCTGCATCAATGTCCCGTTCACCCTGACCGTGGCAAATGCAGCCGCGGCGACCCGGGCGTTCCGCCCGAAAATGATTTATCCCTATCATTACCGGAATCAGGACGGCAGCTTTTCCGACCTCGCTTTGTTCAAAACCATGGTGGGACAGGATGTGGGCATTGAGGTGCGGAACCGGAACTGGTATTGACCGGGGGCGGGAGCGGTCCTGCGGGGGAAGGCGGCGGGCTCCAGGAGCTGGCCGCACAAAAACGGCACTGCTTTTGGGGCAGTGCCGTTTTGCGGGGAAACGCTGAGCCGGGGCCAGGCCGGCCCAGGCGGGTTAGAGGCAGGACTTTACGAAAGCGTAACCGTCGGTGTAGACTTCCTCTTCGTTTTTGAAGAAGGAGCGCCACACGCGGGTGGCGGCAGCGAGGTCCGGGAGGGAACCGCTGAAGGCTTCAATCGTGAGGTAGCCGTTGTAGCCGCCTTCCTTGGCGATGGCGATGGTTTCACGGGTCGGGCAGTGGTCCTTGCCGGGGGTGCCGCGATCATTGGCGGAGATGTGGATGTGCCGGACCACGTCGAGATTGTCCTTCAAGGCCGCGAGGGGATTCTTTTCCTCGATGTTGGCGTGGAAGGTATCATACATGGTGCCGAAGTTCGGGTGGTTGACGCGCTTCACATAGGCCTTGGCCTGCTCCATGGTGTTGAGGAGGTGGGACTCGAAGCGGTTCAGGGACTCGATGGCGAGGGTGATGCCGGCCTGCTGCGCGTAGTCGGCGAGCGGGCGGTGAACCTCGGCGGCGTGCTCCAGTTCGGTTTCGGTGGGGAAGGCGCCGGTGAAGTTGCCGAGGACCTGGTAATAAGGACCGCAGAGGAGCTTGATGCCGGCGGCATGACCGCAATCGATCACCTTCTTCAAGTGGTCGAGGGCGCCCTGGCGGTGGGCGGCGACGGGGCTGATGGCGTTGTGCTGCTCATCGGGGCACACGGTGACGGCGGTGGATTCCAGACCGTTGTCCTTGAGCGCATCGCCGATCTTCTTGAAATGGCCGATGTCGCTGTTGTCGAAGATGGGAATCTCCACGCCATCGTAACCGGTGGCTTTGAGCTTGGCGAGGAGATCGAATTGCGACTCAACAAAGTGAGTCGTCCAGAGGAGGAGATTGAAGCCGACTTTCATGGGCCGCCATATTGTATGGGAAATCGGCGGATGACAATTGACGAAATAGGGGAAAATCGGGTGGCGGAACCAAGGATTTAAACAGCCGGCCGGGAAGGTTTGGCGGGTGAAAGGGGGTCTCCACCCTTTTACCTTCCCCCGGATGGACGCTTGCGGCATCGGCCCAGCAGTGGCATTCCGTTGTCATGAACCGCAGCGTTGCCACTATACTCTATTCGTTTGCCGCCATGTTATTGGTGCTGGGCCTCGTCAGCGGATTTTACAGTCATGACCACGTGCTCGGTTGGAATCCCAAAGGAAAGTCCGGCCTGATGGTCTGCGGCATCTCGGCGGCGCTGGCGGTGTTGTTTGGCTGGCTGAGTGACAAGGGAAAACAATGGCCGCTCTACGCCGGGCTGGCCCTGTCGTTTTTAACGATTGCCATGCCGGGCTCCCGGTTCTTTATGGCCGGCCGGGCCTATTCCGGCGGCGATAGCACCAAGTGGCTCAGCATGGTGGTCCTGGGCTGCACCGTTCTGGTGGCCCTGCGCACCTTTGTTTCCCTGAGCCTGCTGGCCCGCGGCGGGAAGCGGCCATGAGTACCGCTCCGGTGACCCCGCGTCCTCCGAAAAAGTTCGTCCCCACGCCGTTCTCCTGGCATCAGGAGATCGAACTGGAGATCGCCACCCTGACCAACATGGGCCAGGGCCTCGGCCGGTTGGATGGCTGGGTGGTGATGGTGGCCTTTGCCCTGCCCGGCGAGCGGGTGCGGGCGCGGGTCTTCCGCAATGAAAAGAACTTCTCCGAAGCGGATCTGATCGAAGTCCTCACGCCTTCCCCGGACCGGGTGGCGCCACCCTGCCCCCTGTTTGGGCAATGCGGGGGCTGCCAATATCAAAACCTCGCGTATGCCGCGCAGCTGCGCTGGAAACGCCAGCAGGTGGCGGAATTGCTGAAACACATGGCCAAGGTGGAGCATGAGGTGCTGCCCGTGATCGGATCCCCGCGGGAATATGGCTACCGTTCGAAAATCACTCCGCACTTCGAAGCACCGCGCGATGGCGGGCCGGTAAAGGAGATCGGATTCCTCAAATCCGGCCGACGCTACGATCTGCTGGATGTGCCCCGCTGTGACATCGCCACCGACGCCATCAATGCCGCGCTGCCAGCCATCCGGGAAGGTGTCAGGGCCAAGTCGGCTGCTTACAAAAAAGGCGCCACCCTCCTGCTGCGCGATACCCTGGAAGGTGTGATGACCGACTCCAATGCCCTGGCCCATGAGAAGGTGGGGCCGGTGGAGTTTGAATTCCTCGCGGGCGATTTTTTCCAGAACAATCCGTTCATCCTCGAAGCCTTCACCGGTTATGCGATCCAGGAAGCGCGGTCGGGCGGGGCCCGCTATCTGGTGGATGCCTACTGCGGCAGCGGATTGTTCAGCCTGTTTGGCGCCCGCGAATTCGAGCAAGTGACAGGCGTGGAAATCGCTGCCAGTGCGGTGGAGCGCGCCGGCCGGAATGCCGCCCGCAATGGTCTGACCAATTGCCAGTTCACCGCGGGCAGTGCGGAAGCGATCTTTTCCAAAATCACCACTCCGGCCGCAGAGACCGCGGTGCTGATCGACCCGCCCCGGCGGGGGAGCGATGAGATTTTCCTGACCCAGCTTTTTGCCTACGGCCCGCGCACCGTGGTCTATGTTTCCTGCAATCCCGCTACCCAGATGCGCGATCTGCGGTTGTTCCTCGATCATGGTTATCAACTGCGCAAGGTGCAGCCCTTTGACCTCTTTCCGCAGACGAAACACCTGGAGTGCGTCATCACCCTGGAACGCGCCTGACCGGAACCTACGGCCTGGGACGGGCTTTTTGAGCGATGAATTATCCCCACGGCACGGAACTTGCCGATCCCGCATTGCGCCCTAAGTTGCGCCAGAATCCGTCCGCCTTTTCCCATGCCTGCCGCGCCCCGTCCCCGCCTGAATATTCTGAAAACCTACAAGCTTTTCATCGGCGGGAAATTCCCCCGGCCGGAAAGCGGCCGGGTCCTCACCGCCACCGCCCCGGCGGATGGCGCGCACTTGGCTCATTACGCACGCGGTTCCAAAAAAGACCTGCGCGATGCCGTGGTGGCCGCCCGCAAGGCCCTGCCCGGGTGGTCGGGCAGCACCGCCTATCTGCGCGGACAGATCCTTTACCGGCTGGCGGAAATGATGGAAGGCCGCGCGGAAGCCTTTACCGCTGAGCTGGTGCAATCCACCGGAGCTACGCCCAGGGCGGCGGCGGCAGAAATCGCGGCGGCGATTGACCGGCTAGTTTATGTGGCCGGCTGGACCGACAAGCTGGCGCAGGTCTTCGGTTCCGTGAATCCGGTCGCCGCGCCGTATTTCAATTTCTCCACCTTCGACCCCGCCGGAGTGGTGGTGGCCTTCGCCCCGGACCGCCCTGCCCTGCTGGCGGCCGTGACCCTGATCGGCAATGCCATCGCGGTAGGAAATACGGTCACCCTCGTGGCCTCCGACCGATATCCCCTGCCCGCCATGACCCTGGCGGAAGCGATCGCCACCTCCGATGTGCCAAGCGGCACCGTGAATATCCTGACAGGGCAACGATCCGAGCTGGTTCCGGCCGCCGCCGACCACCGGGACATCGACAGCATCGTGGATGCCACCGCGGACCCTGCCCTGACAGCCTTGTTCCGCGCCGGCAGCGCGATCAATCTGAAGCGCGTCACCGTCTTCCCTGACAAGATCGACTGGCTGGATCACGACCAGGCGGCCGGACCCTACCGGCTCCTCGAATTGACCGAAACCCGCACCACCTGGCACCCGGTCGGCGTCTGAATCCCTCACCAAATCCACCCGCTGTGCACGTCCCTTCCCTGATTACCCGCAAACGCGATGGCGGCGCCCTGACCGCGGCCGAGATCGAATTCCTAGTCGCCGGCCTGACCGATGGCTCCATCCCGGAATACCAATGGAGCGCCCTCGCCATGGCGATCTTTTTCAGGGACCTGACGGCAGAGGAAAAGTGGGACCTGACCCGTGCGATGCGCGACAGCGGCGACGTGCTGGACTTTGGCCATCCTGACAAACGTCCGGCAGTGGTGGACAAGCACTCCACCGGTGGCATCGGCGACAAGACCTCGCTGGTACTGGCCCCGCTGCTCGCCGTCGATGGCTTGTGGGTGCCGATGATCTCCGGGCGCGGCCTCGGGATCACCGGGGGCACCCTCGACAAGCTGGAAAGCATCCCCGGATTCCGGGTCGGCCTGAGCCGTGAGGAAATGATGGGGCAGATTCAATCCTTCGGCGTTTTCATGGCCGGCCAAACCGCACGCCTCTGCCCGGCCGACCGCAAACTTTATGCGCTGCGGGACGTCACCGGCACCGTGCCCAGCATCGCCCTCATCACCGCCAGCATCATGAGCAAGAAACTCGCGGAGGGCCTCGATAAACTGGTGCTCGATGTGAAATTCGGCAGTGGGGCCTTTATGCGCACGCGGCCCGAAGCCGAGGCCCTGGCGCAATCCCTGATCGATGCCGGAACCCTCGGGGGTGTATCCGTCAAAGCTCTGCTCAATCCGATGTCGGAAACGATCGGCCAAACCGCCGGCAACGCGCTCGAAGTCAGGGAATGCATCGATTGCATGCACGGCAAAGGCCCGCCGGACTTGGAGGAACTCATCCTCGGCCTCGCCGCCGGGGTGTCGGAAACCCCCCGCGAAGTCCACGCCGCGCGCCTGCGCGATGGCTCGGTCTGGCGAAAATTCCAGGAAATGACCGCTGCCCAAAACGGTGATGTCCCCGCGCTCGACACCCTCGGCCGCACCACCGGCACCGCGCCCGTGATCCAGGAATTCAAAGCCGGACGCAGCGGAAAACTAATTGCTTTTGATGCCGGCATCATCGGCGTGGCTGTGCTGAATCTGGGCGCGGGCCGGAAAGTCGCGGCCGATCCGGTGGACCAACGCGTGGGCCTGGACGAAATCGCCAAAACCGGCACCGACGTGAAACCGGGCGACGTGTTATGCCGCATCCACGCCGCCACCCCGGAAGCCGCCGCCGAGGCTGCTGCTGAACTGCGAAAAGCGGTAGTGTTTTCCTGACGAAATCCATGTCCCGCCGTCGTCGCCAACTGCTACTTGGAATTGGCGTGCTCGCTTTGTTTTGCGCCGCAGTGGTCACCTTGGCTGCCTACTCCTTCACGGTCACTTTTTTTGAGCTTTCTGTTCCTCCGAAACACACCACTCCGATTGATCAACAGACGGCACCCGCTCAGTCCTCCCCGATCCGCGCTCTCATGGAAACCGCCGACAATATGGCGGACCTTCCGTTCCGGGAAGTGGTCCTCGCCGCTTCCGGCCACCGCATCCTGCCCGTGGATCCCGCCTCGCCGGAAGACCGTCTGCTGCTCAATCATCTCACCACGGCCTCCGATGCTTTGTTGGAATGGATCAACTCCCCCGGCAATCCCGTCCGCGGCCTGCGCCGCATCAATGAAGCCAGCAGCCACGTCGAAAACGAACTCCACCGGCTTCTGACCAGAGGAGATTTCACGTGCTCCATCCCGCTCAGTAGCACCGGCAAGGCCCAGCGTTCCGGCTATCCGGATTTGCAGATCACCCACACGCCCACCGGCCGCGTCACCTATCTGGATCCGAAGCTCTTCGAAGCCACTTCCCGCCACAGCACCCTGCGCACGTTTTACTATGAACCCGATGCCCTGACCGGAAAAGTCCAGCACGAGGCCCGGCACCTGCTGCTGGGGATTTCCCATGACGGAAAAGACGGTGCCTGGACCTTTGTGGGCTGGGAGTTGATCGACCTGCACGAATTTCATGTCAGGCTGAAGGCGGAGTTCCAGGGTTCGAACAAGGATCTTTACCAGGAAAATCTCCTGCTGAGGAAAAGCGGCTGAATCGGCCGGAGCCGGGAGAGGCACTACATTCGGGAAGAGTGCGGCATGATGGCCACCGCAAGCGGCTGCTCCGGGTGAATGTCAGCGGCAAGTAGTCAACCCCAGGTGTCTGCTGGAATTTCAGGAGGGGTGCCCTCCGTGGCCAGCTTATCCCTGACCTTTTTCAGCCGTGTCAAACTGCTGCCGCCAGAAATCGAGGCGCTCCTTGATGCGGAGTTCCTGACCATTCATGGTGGGCGTGTAAAAGCGCCGGCCTTCAGGGAGATAGGCCTGGGGAATGTAATTTCCTTCGAAATCGTGGGCGTATTTGTAGTCCTTGCCGTGCCCGAGATCCTTTGCCCCTTGATAACCAGTGCTGCGGAGGTGGACGGGGACTGCGAGGGTGCGGCCCTCAGTCACTTCCTTCATGGCGGCCCCCAGGGCGGCGTAGGCACTGTTGCTCTTGGGCGCGGTCGCCAGATAAACCGTGGCATGGGCCAAGGGAATGCGTCCTTCCGGCAACCCCACCATTTCAGCCGCTTGCCAGGCGTCGATCGCCACCCGCAGGGCGTTGCTGTCGGCGAGGCCGATGTCCTCGCTGGCGGCAATGATCAGGCGGCGGGCAATAAACCGGAAATCCTCCCCGGCATATAACATTTTCGCCAGCCAGTAGAGCGCCGCGTCGGGATCACTGCCCCGGATGCTTTTGATGAAAGCGCTGATGGTATCGTAGTGGGCATCGCCATCCCCGTCATAGACCACGGTCTTTTTCTGAATGCTTTCGGCAGCCACGGCGAGATCGATGATGATTTGACCCTCCGCATCCGGCGGGGTGGTGATGGCCGCGAGTTCCATCGCCGAGAGCGCCTTCCGGGCATCGCCATCGGCTATCACAGCAAGGTGGCGCAAGGCCTCCCCGCTCACGGTAAGGTTTTCCCCGCCGAGACCCCGTTCCTCATCCTCCAGCGCGGCGCGCAGCAATTGGACGATATCATCCGTGGCCAGAGCTTCGAGCTGGAAAACCTGACTGCGGGAGATCAGCGGTGAGTTGACATAGAAAAAGGGGTTATGGGTCGTGGC
>JAYUWQ010000875.1:0-7625 GCA_043753485.1 bacterium | reverse complement strand
CCGCCGGAGAATTCGAAGGGGAATTTGTTGGCGGCGCCCGAGGGGAGGCCGACTTTTTCCAGCAATTCAGCGACCCAGTTGCGCCGTTCCGCCGGAGTTCCCATGCGGTGGATGATGAAGGGTTCCTCCAAAATAGTGCCGACGGTGTGGCGGGAGTTCAGGGACTCGGCGGGGTCCTGGAAGATCATCTGGAGATCCCGCCGATGTGGCTTGAGGACGCGGGGACCGGCGTGGGTGAGGTCGATGCCCTGAAAGGTGAGGGTGCCGCCGGTGGGCTGGTGAAGGCGGACGATGGCTTTGCCGAGAGTGGTTTTGCCACAGCCGGATTCGCCGATCAGGCCAAGGGTTTCGCCAGGTTGGAGAGTCAGGGAAACTTTATCGACGGCCTTCACGCTGGCGTTGGTGCGCTGGAAGACACCGGTTTTGACTGGAAAGAAAACCCGCAGATTTCTAACCTCCAGCAGCGGCTTTTGCGGGAGGGCAGGCCCAGGAGCAATCAGAGCCATGGGTCCCATTTCGCCGGGGGGGGCGGCCTCACCGCTTACGGAACCACTGCAGCGCGGGCAGGCTTCGATGAAGTGGTGCGGGGCGGCTTCGATGAAGGGCGGGCGCACCGTCAGGGTAGGGGAATCGGCGGGAGCTCCATTGCGGGGGCAGAACCGGCAGCCGGTGGGCATGAGGTGCAGAGGCGGCACCGTGCCGGGAATGGTGCGAAGGCGGCTGCGGCGCGGGGTGCTGAGGCGGGGAATGGAGGCGAGCAGGCCGCGGGTGTAGGCGTGGCGGGGATGGGAAAACAGATCGCGCACCGGAGCCTGCTCCACCACGCGGCCCGCATACATCACGACGACTTCGTCGCAGGTCTCCGCGATGACCCCGAGGTCGTGGGTGATGAGCAGCAGGCCCATGCCCATCTCTTTTTGCAGGTCCTTCATCAAAGCCAGGATCTGGGCCTGCACGGTGACGTCGAGGGCGGTGGTGGGCTCGTCCGCGATCACCAGTTTGGGTTTCAGCGCAATGGCCATGGCGATGACGACGCGCTGTTTCATCCCGCCGCTGAGCTGGTGAGGGTAGTCCATGGCGCGCTGCTCCGGCTCGGGGATGCCGACTTTGCGAAGCAGGGCGATCGATTGGTCCCAGGCCTGTTTTTTGGAGCAGCGGGTGTGGAGGAGGAAGACCTCGCTGAGCTGGCGGCCGATGCGGTGCACCGGGTTCAGCGCCGCCATGGGCTCCTGGAAAATCATGCCGATATCGCGGCCCCGGATAGCACGGAGTTCGTCGTCCGGGATTTGGGTGAGATCCTTGCCGTCGAAGAGGATGGAGCCTGACAGGATGCGGCCGGAGGGCTGCGGCAGCAGGCGGTTGATGGAGAAGGCGGTGACGCTTTTGCCGCAGCCCGATTCGCCGACGAGGCCGACTGTTTGGCCGGGTTCGATGGAGAAGGAGACGCCGTCGACAGCCGTGAGCAGGCCTTCGTCCGTTTGGAAGGCCGTGGTCAGGTTTTGGACGGAAAGCAGGGGCATGGCGGAACAGTTTTCAGTTTTCAGTTTTCAGTGGGGTAGCCGGTTCCTTGGCCCGGTATTGATCGAAATTCAGGTCCTGGACGGGGAAGGTCCTGCCGGTGGTCATGGCCTCGCGGGTTTCGCGGCGGAGGGTTTCGTCGATCCAGTGGACATGGGCCTGAGCGGGAGTTTCGGAAGTGCGGACGTTGAAGTCGACGGGCCAGCGGACCCAATGCCAATGAGCGGTGCGGTGCCACGGGGTGGCCCAGCCGGGAACGAAGGATGCCTCTGCGTTGATCATTTCCTCAATGCGGTAACCAAGGCTCTGAAGCTCATCCAGGGTTTGCGCCTTTTCGTGTTGATCGATCAGGATATCCATCTCCGGATCGGCGGTCGTGGTGATGTTGTTCGTATTGGTTTTTACCTTCCGGGAGCCATCGGGATTTTTTTCCTTTTCGTAAGCATTGGCGCTGTGGAAGCCTTCCCAGTAGGTGGGGAAAGGAGGAGAGTGGACCCAGCCGGCGAGGGCAATCTCATGTTGTTTTTGGAGAACTTTTTTGAACTGGGCGGTGGGGTCCAGTGATTCGATACGCAGCTCCACGCCACATTTCAGCGCCTCTTCCTTGAGGCGAAGCGCATAACGTTGTTCCTGGGGGCGGCTGCGGACGCCCAGCTCAAAACTCAGGCGCTGGCCGGTGGCGGGGTTTTGGAAAATGCCGTCAGGACCGCGGGCCGTAAATCCGGCCTCCGAGAAGGCGGCCGTAGCCAGTTCCCGGGAAAAAACGGCCGGTTGGAGAGTTGGGTGGGTGAAGCGCCCGTAACCGTCATTCTGGGTGCGCATCCGGTCCATGTCGCCCTTCAATTCCACGTCGATGACCCGCTGCATGTTCATGGAATGCTGCAGCCCACGGCGGATTCTGATGTCATTCAGGAGAGGTTTGGAATTGTTGAGATAGAGCCCCTGGCTGGGGCGTGGGTAGTCGTTGTAAAACTGGGCGCGGCCGATCCAGCCATTTTGAAAGGCTTCATTGTCGAGCTTTTCGTTCCAATTGACCGGCTGCCGGTCGAGATAAGTGTGGTAAAAATCGAGGCGGCCGGCGACGAAAGCCTCGAACGCTTTCTCGGGGTTTTGGATGACTTCAAACTGGATGGCATCGACGTTGTAGCGGTTTTTGTAATATTTCCGGTCCTTGGCCCACCAGTCCTTGACGCGGCGCATGGTGATGCTGCTGCCGATTTTGACATCTTCCGGGAGGATTGTGTAGGCTCCCGTGGTGGGTTCTTCCCTCCATTGGTAACGTTGGGCAAAGTCGGGGCCGAATTCCTGATAATGAATATGGTCCATGGGTGGGACCTGGCTGAAGTAAAGAGGGTCGGGCCGGGGGGCCGGGAGGCGCACCGCGAAGGTGAGGTCGTCATACCGGTCAATCCCGGCGAACTTGGTGCTGAAATAATTCTGCCCATAAGGATCCTGCGCGTAGGGCGAAAGCCGCACGTAGAACGTCATGAAAAAGTCCGCTGTCGTCACGGCATGGCCATTGGAAAAACGGGCGGCGGGATCAATGTGATAAAAAACCGTCTTCCGGTCGGCCGCGACGGCCCAGCGGTCACAGACCCCGGGGATGTATTGGCCCGGGAAGTTGGGATGACTGCCTCCGGATATGACCGTCCCCATTTGAGTCAGGGTAATATCGTCATAGTGCTCACCGCGGAAGGAGCTGTTGGAGTCCGGGCCGAAGTGGCGCAGGCAGGGCGGAAAGGAGGTGAAGAACCAGCGGATGGTGCCGCCTTTGACCGCTTCCTCCGACCCGATCTCCGGAAGGTCCATGCCGGTTTCCCATTTCAAATCCTGCGGCAGATCTGTCAAGCTGAAGGTGCGGAAGAACCCCGGTTTGGATTGATAGAAGGCCGCGGCCTCGGCGGCGTTGTCGTAGGGCGGGAAACGCTCATCCGACGGCGGCGCACAACCAGCGTTGAGGAGCGCGAAGACCAGGGGGAACAGGGCAGGGAGAAACTTCATTTCAGCGGTAAACGGTGAAGCGTTTCGGATCGAAGGCCTCGCGGATGGCTTCGCCGACGAAGGTGATGAGGATGAGCGTGACCACGATGGCAGCGAAGGCACTATAAAGAATCCATGGGGCATTCATGTTGTCAGTGCCGTCCTTGAGCAGGCTGCCCCAGGAGGGTTCCCCGGGCGGCAGGCCGAATCCGAGGAAATCGAGGGCGGTGAGGGAGGCGATGAGAGCTTCCACGGTGAAGGGCAGCTTGGTGACGAGAATGGACAGGATGTTGGGCAAAATATGGCGGAAAATGATGCGGGTATTGCCGGCACCCAGCAGACGGGCGGCAGAAACATAATCCCGGGAGCGCTCGCCATAGGTGGCTCCGCGTAAATTATAACTGAGGCCCATCCAGGAAAAGGCGGCGAGGACGAAGACCAGGACCACGATGCCGGGGGATACCGTACTACGGATCAGGATCACTATGAAGAGAAACGGAAGGGCGGACCAGATTTCAACGAAGCGCTGGCCAAAGAGGTCGAATTTGCCGCCGAGATAGCCCATGGCGCAGCCCACCGAGATGCCGAGGGCGAAGACAAAAATGGTATAGAATCCGGCCGCGGCCCATTGCAGTTGGAAGCCGGCATAGAGCAGGGCCACGATGTCGTTGCCGCTGGAGTCGGTGCCGAGGAAGTGGTGTTCCTGGAAATTGGGGGCGACGGGCGGATAGAGCACCTGACGGATTTCCGTGGATTCCTGCTTCTGCAGAGCGGGCAGATCCACCTCCTGGCCCAGCTTGTCTTCGCGGGCGATTTTGCCATCGGCATACTCAAGGCGCTCTACGAGCGTGCCACTTTCATCAAAGCCGGAAGCCATGCCATGGAAGATGCCTTGGCGGACGCGGTATTCGCGCCGGTGCTGGCCGGGCTTGTCTTTGAAGACAGTGTAGGCGGTGCCGGAGAATGCTTTGTTCTTTTTATCATCGTGCAGGGAACCATCTGCCAGACGGGTGATGGCGCGGGACTGGGGTGGGGTATCGAGCCGGGCGGAGTAGGGCACCAGCGGCAGGATGACACGGCCTCCTCCGGTGGCGGCGAAGACCCGTTTGAGTTCGCGGTAATCGGTTTCAGCCGCATAACCGAGCCCAAAGTGCGTGCCGGGAATGGGATTGGCCCGCAGGAAGGGGAAGGACCATTGGCCCTGATAGGAAACAGCGAGGGCCTGCTTGCCAATAATCACATTGTCCAACAGGGCGAAACCGCTGAGCGCGATCAGAATCAAAAGGGAAACGTAGCCGCGCCGGATCGATTTGAAGCGTTTCCAACGCTTTTGTGACAGGGGATTGGGTGGTCCGGCGGGGCGCAGGAGAAACCAGATTCCCAGGGCGATCGCTCCCACCCGGAGCAGGGTGCCCCATTGCCAGAAGGCGATCGGTCCGTCGTCCAGCACGCTGTAGGCCTTGAAGACGGGCACGCGCCAGCCGAGGTGCTGGAAGACCCAGGAAAGCACTGCGGTGATGATAAGGATGAGGCCGGCGGAGCGCATAGCGGGAGTCGGCTAGTCGAAACGGATGCGGGGGTTGAGAGCGGCGATCAGGAGGTCGGACAGCAGGTTGCCGATCATGAGCAGGGCGGATGACAGCGTGATGAGGGCCATCATGGTCGTGTAATCGCGGTGCAGGGCGGACTCGAATCCGAGTTGGCCGATGCCGGGGATATCGAAGACGTTTTCAATCAAAACCGAACCCGTGAGGATCAGGCTGACATTCTGGCCGAAGGTGGAGGCAATGGGGATGATGGCGTTGCGCAGGGCGTGGCCTGTGATGGCTTTGGGGAAGGACACTCCTTTGGCGACCGCGGTGCGTACGTAGTCGGTGGCCAGCACGTCCATCAGGCTGTTTTTCATCAGAAACGAATACATGGTCCAACTGCCGATCATGTAGCACACGAGGGGCAGGGCGGCGTGGTGAAGCAGGTCTTTGACTTTACCGACTGGGGAAAGGCTGGCGTATTCCGTACTAGTGAACCCGCTCATGGGGAACCAGTCGAAGCGGAAGGAGAACCAGAGCAGGAGGAGTGTTCCCAGGGCAAAGCCAGGGATGGCATAACCGACAAAAAGCGCAACGGATGTGGTGTTGTCGAGGAAGGTACGGTGCCGGATGGCTTTCAGGATCCCGAGGGGGATCGCGATCAGGTAAGTCAGGATGGTGGTCAGGATTCCGTAAAACAGGGAAACCGGCAGACGGCGGCTGATCAGGGTGGCCACGGGTTCGCCGGAGGACAGGGATTCCTGGAAATCGCCTTGAAGCAGACCGGATCGTTTTTCGCGGTAGGCCACGATGCGGCTGGTGTCCGGCTCAAAAGTTGTGCGTCCTTGAACGTCCGTTTTTTCATCCAGGCCGAACCGGACGGACCAGCCTTCCGGAAATCCGGTTTCCGGCGGGGGAAATTGGAGACGGGGCGGCTTGGAGGGGTCCTTGAAATCCAGGATCAGTGCCTTCCTGGAATAGGCTTTGCCATCGGGATCGAGGTAACCCAGCAGCACCATGGGCTCGATATTATCCTCGCCCAGCGGCACAAAGCGGGCGTTGACCTCGCGGGGCAGGAAACCAAGCCACTTCAAATAGCCAGCCACGAAGCCGTCATTCATGGAAAACTGCATGCGCAGTTGTTCCTTTTGATCAGGCGTCAGGGAGGAGCCGCCGGAGCCGCCGGTGCGGCTGCGGGCTCCCTCCCCGGAGGCGGCCCGTTGCAGGGCCTGCTCATACGGTCCCCCGGGCAGAATCCGCGTCAGACCGAACACGATCAAGGTCACCCCGAGGAGGGTCACTGGAATCAGCAGTAAGCGGCGGATGAGGTAGGCGCGCATTCCGTGGGGGGGCAGGAGCGCTGGGGAAACAGCCGGGGGCAGCGCGGGATCAGCGGGCTCCGGCCTGGGGGTCGAAATCGACAGGGATGCGGACGGAGGGGAAATCCTTGAGGGTCAGGGAAAAGAGCAGACCGTAATCGGTTTCACCGCGGTTGTCCCGGATGGTGGCACCGACAGCCGCGACCCAGCTGGTCAGGTCACGATGGACACTGTATTGCTGGGTTTCGAGGGTGCTGTCGTCGAGTTCATACCGTTCGTAGGCACTGACTCCCCAGTTTTCATTGATCCGGGCGTAGACGCGGAAGTCAACCAGACTGCTGTCCTCGAAGAAGGGATGATCCTGAAGCAAACGATGCCCGACGCTGAAATCCAGGTAATCCGTGGGCATGAACGTCATACGGGTATTGACTTCCGAGAATTCGAAATCATCCCCGAAAATAGGGAGTTGGGCTCCGATCTCGGCGCGCATCCAGGGAAGGGGGTTCCATTCGATGTCCTGATAGAGATTGGAAATGTCGCGATTGTATTCCGGGTCCTCCACAAAGGCGTCGAAGTAGGTGTTTGACGACAACCAGTTCATGGTGTTGCCATTGCGCTTGGTCTGGAGACGGTTGAAAACCCCAAGGCGCACGATGTTCCAGTCCTGCAGATCGTCGATGGCCGTGTAATTATTGACATCCAACGGGCGGGGACGGGTGGAGAGGGCGAGCCGGTCGATCCCCCTGAACTGGTCTCCCTGAGGGTACGCGCTCACAAAAGAGTAATTCATGTAGGGCTGGACCACATGGCGCAGGCCGTCGACTCCGAGGGAAGGGATGCTGACATCATCATAGACCCGGGAAAACTTGGCACTGGTGTCGACTCCGAGAGCGGCGAGGACCCGGCCGCTGTCTTCAGGCGGGGCGGTGCCGCTGACCGAGGAATAGTTGGTGTAACCGACCCCGGCACGGGGCGTGACGCTTAGCACTCCGCCGATGGTCTTGGGGAAGAGCACTTCATGATAGGTATGGAAGCGGTTGAACTCGGATTCCACGAGGCGGGCCCGCAGCTCATCCAGCGTGGCATTGGTCAGGGTAGGATCGAGCGAGGCCGCCAGGAGGGGGTCGGAAAGCCGGTCGTCCAGATTTTTCACCCGTTCGCGCAGGCGGATTTCCTCATCGGTACCCAGTTGTTCCTGAAGAATGCCGAAGCTGGTGTTTCCGGAGTAGAAGAGACCACTGTCGAAGATGGGTTGGCGGACCATGTCGAGGGCGACTTC
>JAYUWQ010000874.1:0-2990 GCA_043753485.1 bacterium | reverse complement strand
GTCTTCCACATCCGGCCGGAGAATCAGCGTAACCGGCCCTGCGGAGTCGCCATGGAGGCGTTCGAAAGTGATACTGACCGCGTCCTGCTCTGTGGTGAGGTGCACCGTGGCGGAGAGCCGGATCCAATGCCCGCCGCCGCAGGGCAGGCGGAAGTCCCAGACGGCGGTCTGCTCCGAGACGAGGCGCACCCGCTCTGTCCAAAGGGCGCTGATTTCCGTGGAGAACCCGCGCCGCACCAGCCAGGCCCGGCAGCGGGTCAGGACCATGCGGCGGTCCACCGGGAAGTCAGGATGGGGATTGGCGGCGAGCAGGGCGTCGTACTGGGTGCGCACGGTGCCCCACGCGGCCCGCAGGTGGGCCATGGCGCCGGTGCCATTGGTGAGGACGAGGTGCAGGTCCGGTTCGTCCCGGATCTGTGGGCCGTGGGCGGTGGCGGAGGGATCGGTCAGGGCCGCGGGGAGCAGGAGCGGGACGGTGCCGCGTTGGCCGGGCAGACGCAGCAGCACCGAGGCGGGTCCGGTGCGGTCGTCCGGCCGGGGCACGAGGCTGAAATGCCCCGTCGCGCCGGGCAGGCTGTGGCCTTCCGCCCAAGGCTGGCCCCCGGCTTGCACCGAATAACGGAATGGCTCGGGAGCGGTCAGGAGCAGCAGATCGCCAGGGAGCCAGACCACTTCCCGCCGTTGGTCGCGGGGCCAGGTGACCACGGTGACCGGGGCAAAGGGTAGGCCCGAGAGGGTCTTGCAAAAAGCCGCCGGATGGTCGGGCAGGGCGGCCGGGGCGGGCACCGGCCGGTCGGCGGGGACCTTCAGCCAGACGGCGACCTGCTGGGCGAGTGCGGCGGTCTGCTGCACGATGATGGCGGGAACCGGGGGATCGGTCAGGGGAGCCGCGGCCAGCACGGCCACGGTGCCGGGCGCGAGCTCGGCATAACCGGTGCCATCCCCCCAGCCCAGGGCAGCCGGCGGGGTGCCGCAGGCCACCGCCACAAGGGAGCCCGAGGGGAAATCCGCCGCCGGCCAGGTGACCTCGGCGGGAGTGGTGGTTTCCAGATTCATCAGGATGAGGAGGGACTGTGCTCCATCCATGGAAACTCGCCGCAGGGCCACGCCGGACCCGCTGCTGCTGGTGACCAGTTGCAGGGTGGCCCCGGCGGCAAAGGCAGGTTGTTTCAGGAGGCGCTGGAGCGACGCGATGGCGGCAGTCTGGTTTTCTGCGGCGCCTTCCGCGAGGGAGGTCGCGCCGTGCACCCGGATTTGTTCGGTGGCGAACCACTCGGCCCCGCAGGTGAGGCCCCAGCCGCCCGCCGGGCTGCACAAGGCGGCCACGGCGGTGCGCAGCCGGGCCCAGGCAGGGGAAGTGGCGGCGAGCCGCGCATTGTCGTGGGTTTCCGCGAAGTTGACCTGGTAGCCCTGACATTTCGACTGGGCGATGGCCTGGGGCAGATACCAATCCATGGCGCCGCGGCTTTCATTCTGGAACAGCTCGCTGTAGGCCCAGTTCAGGCCGCCTTCGGTGAGGAGCTCCAGCATGACGGGGATCGGACCGCCGAGGCCTTCGAGCAGGAAAATGGTGTCAGGGAATTCGTGGCGCACCTTGGCGGTGATATAACGCCAGACCGGCTGGGGGATAAAATACCCGGCATCGCAGCGGAAGCCGTCCACGCCCTGACGGCACCAGTAGAGGAACACGTCCGCCATTTCCCGCCACAGGCCACGGTGATGATAGTCCAGCTTCACCAGATCCGCCCAGACCACGCCCCAGGCTCCCGGCGAGTGGAAGGTGCCGTCCTCGTTCCTGACAAACCACTCGGGATGATGCCCCTGCAATTGTGAAGCCCAGCCGGTGTGGTTGATGGGGATATCGATGAAGAGCCGGGCGCCCCGGGCATGGATGCCATCCGCCAGTTCGCGGAACTGCTGGAGGGGGGTGGTCCGGGCATCGAACTCCGCAAGGGACGGGTCCACATTGTAAAAATCCAGCGCGGCAAAAGGACTGCCGTACCGTCCCATGCGGGCATGGGTGGTGGGCACCGGGAAGGGCGGAAGCAGCAGGACAATACCGAAGCTCATGTCGCGGATGATGTGATCCAGCCGTGCGGTCACGGACCGGAAGGTGCCGGTGGGGGGGATCACGGTGTAACCCGCGTCATCCAGCGGTTTCAGCGATGCCTCCGGCACGTCCCCGGCATTGTCCCGGAACAGCCGGGGAAAGGCGGCGTAGATGGAGTTTTCCGCCACGGTCCACGCGGGTTCCACTTTGATCCTGACATTGCCCTCGGCCCCCGGCCACACCGGCGGGGAGAGTTCATCCGGCAGCAGATAGGCCTTGGCTTCGAAGGATCCCACGTCGGGCAAGGGCAGGGTGAGCGACCAGCCTCCGGTGCCATCCGGCGCCATGGGCAGATCCTCCCAATCGAGCCCCGGCGGGGGACAGCTCTCCTCCACCGCGGCGATCAGTTCCGCACGGTGCCGGGCCACCTGCCGGAGATTGGTGCGGAGAAAGGCCCCGCCCGCGGTGGCGGTGCCGGGGTGCAGGGAAAATGCCACCTGATCGCCGGCATGGCGGATCAGCAGCGAACCTGGAATGGGGAACTGAGTCAGGGAAACGGGCATGGGCGAAAGCCGTCGCAGAATCCGTGCCTTGGCAACCGGACGTCTCAAGGCCCTGCCGGGGGGCGACGCATGGGACACGCGGGGAACGACGGGCCGGAAAACCGCCGCGCCGCGGGAATGAAGCCCGGGAATTCAAGATATTTTAATCATGAACGATCCAACGATATCAGGCACGGCGTCTGGTCCGCCAGGTTGGGGCGGGGACGTTCCCGGCCGGCCCGACTCGCTTTCTTCTGAATTCAAATATTGAACCTGCCGCCACGCCCGCTACACTGCTTTCCCCGGTGGGGCTGATTTACCCATTTTTAACCTTCCTTTTTTTCTTTTATGGCCCAGGCAATCATGGATCCCGAAGAGGTGCGGCGCTTCGCCAAGGA
>JAYUWQ010000873.1:0-7641 GCA_043753485.1 bacterium | reverse complement strand
CTACAAAAAACGCGAGTGAACCAAATACCCGTCCCTGATGAATGGGCCAGTGTACCGTGGCCCGCCACGCTCAGCGCTTGCGGCGCAGGAACGTCGGGACATCCAGATCTTCCCCCTCTTCGACGGTGGGCTTGACCCGGTCGAAGCGGCCTCCGTTGGTGGCGGGCTGCAATCGCTCGTCAAAGGTCTGCTGTTGTGTGGGCACGGGACGCACCGGGGCGGGAGCTGCGGCGGCAGCGGGTTTTGCAGGAGTGAACGGGGTCGCGGGCGGCGCGGTGTTCCGGCCCGCGGGAATGGGGCGGATGGGAGCCACATGGTCGTAGTCCGGAGCGCGGCGGCTCACGGGAGCCGGGGCCGGACGCACGGGAGGCGGCGGGGCCATTTCGATTTCTTCCTCGGCCTCATATTCCATGGCCGGAGGAACCGGGGAAGAAGCGGGTTTGGGTTCGCGTTTGATGATGTCGCTCAGGACAAACCGGCGGGCTGCGGCGGCCGTTTCGTGGCGGCTGGGGGCGGGAGCCACCGGTTCGGGAACGACGGCGGCCGGGGCCGCTGGCCGCTCCAGGCGGATCACCCGTTCCGGAATGGGCTCCGTGGCAGGGGCTTCCGTGTGGATTTCCACGATGGATTCCTCGAAGGCTTCTTCGAGTTCCTCCTCGATCGCTTCAGGCTCTGCCAGCGCTGCCGGCGGGGCGTGGGACACGGGAACGGCGGACGGCGCGGACACTTCAACGGTCACTTTTTGCTCGAAAAATTCCTCCAGCACCATGGACACTGACACCCGCGCCGGGACCGGCGCCGCGGGGGGGATGTCGATCAGTTGGGGTTTTGGCTCGGGTTCCGGGGGGGACAGGAGGACCGTTTCAGGGAACAAATCCGCATCCACGGCCACCACGGGGACCACCGGTTTGGTGACGGGCGGTGCCACCGCAGCGACGACGGTCTGCGTCAGGACTTCAGGCGCGGCTGGTTCCTCGGGAGTTGGCTCCACCGGAGCCGGGGCGGTTTGTGCCGGGGCCACTGGAGCTGGTTCCGGAGGCGGGGCCAGCGCCTCGGCGACCGCGCTGACCTGGGCAGGAATTTCTGCCTTCACGGGACTGTCCACGGCGGGGATGACTTCCACGGCCGGCAGCGCGACGGCGGCAGGAGCTGCCGCCACTTCCACCACCGGGGCCACTTTGGCCAGAGATGTCAGGATGGTGACACTGAGGCTTTCCTGCAGTCGCGGATCGACCGCCGCTCCAAACAGAATCTGGGCATCTTCGTTTACCTGTTTGCCCAGTTCCCGCATCAGGGTTTCGATCTCAAAAAGCGTCAGGGTGTTGCCACCGCAGATGTGCACCAGCACGTTGCGGGCGCCGGATTGCATCTGGCCGCGGTCCAGCAGCGGGCTCTTGAGGGCCTGGCCGAGGGCTTCCACGGCACGGTTTTCGCCCTTGGCCTGACCATAACCAAAGAGACAGCGGCTGTCGTTGTTCCGCAGTGCCGTGACCAGATCATCCATCCCGATGTGGATCAGGCCGGGCTGCGAGACCAGGCTGGTGACCGCACGCACGCTTTGGCCGATGATTTTATCCGCGAGTTCAAAAGCTTCCTGGACCCCTTTCTTCGGCACCACCAGCTCGCCCATGCGGTCGTTTTCAAAGGTGATCAGGGCGTTGGCGTATTTGCGCAGGTCCTGCAGGGCCAGGCTGGCCTGGTTGCTGCGGCGGCGGCCTTCAAAGGCAAATGGCAGGGTGGCAAAAACGATCACAAAAGCCCCGGCCTCGCGCGCCATGCGGGCAATCACCGGAGCGGCTCCCGACCCGGTGCCGCCTCCCAGACCGACACAGAGGAAAACCATGTTCCGGCCTGCGAGCAGTTGGCGGATTTCCTCCTGCGAAGCCATGGCGGCTTCGGCGCCGAGTTCCGGATCGCCTCCGCAGCCGAGGCCCTGGGTGAGGGATTTCCCCAGCTGCACTTTGGTGCCGGCCATGGAGGTGTTCAGGGCCCGGGCATCACAATTCAGGCTGACAAGGTCGGCCCCGGACATGCCTTCGAGGGCGATTTTGTCGATGACATTGGTGCCGGAACCGCCGATGCCGATCACGCTGACGGAAAACGGGGCGGTGGCAGCCTTGGAATCCGCCGGGTCAAGGTTGAATTGGATCATGGGAACGGATGGGTTGAGGTAGGAGGAGGGAAAGTCAGGAAAGGCGCTAGGAAAACAACCGGGTGCTGCTGAGCACGTTGTCCATCACCGCCCTCATGCGGCCGAACAGCGTGCGCGCCGGGCGCTCGCTTTCCACCCGCTGGGCATAGCGGATCAATCCGATGGGGGTGGCATATTGCGGGCTTTCAAAATTGCTGGTGAGACCCGTCATGGGCGTGAAACTGGAACGCCGCACCGGCACCGCGAAGACTTCCTCCGCCAACTGGTCCAATCCGCGCAGCAGGCTGGTGCCGCCACAGAGGAAGATGCCGGCCGCGACCCGGTCGAGACTGGCCCCGGAGGCGAGGATCCGTTTCCTGACCAGATTGAAGACTTCCTCCATCCGCGCCGCGATCACGCCATGGAGGACTTCCCGGTCCACGTTCACGCCATCAAAGGTGGCATCGCCCTCCAACCGGATGCAGTCCTCGCTGCCGCCCGCCGCCGGAAGCACGCTGCCATGCTCCACCTTGAGCCGCTCTGCCCGGGAATGCGGGATTTTCAGGACCACCGCCAGGTCATTGGTGATATGATCCCCACCGACGCCGATGGAACCGCTGGCGGCAATGGCCCCGTCCTCATACAATACGTAATCCGTGGTGCCGCCGCCGATATCCATCAGGAGCGCGCCCTGGCTGCGGGCCTCGCGGTTGAGCACCACCTGCGCCGCCGCGATGGGACCAAACACCACATCCTCCACCTCGAGGGGAAACTCCCGCAGGCAGCGGATGGTGTTTTGCACCCGGTTCCGGATCCCGTGGACGATGTGATAGTCCGCCTCCAGCTTGCGGCCCAGCATGCCGACCGGATTCTGCACCTTTTCCTGACCATCCACCCAGTAGTGGCGGATGATGCGGTGCAGGAAAATATTGTCAGGAGGAATCGCCACATTGCTGGCCTGCTCCTTCACTTCCTCAATGTCGTCTTCCGTGATCTCGCTTTGATCATCGGGAATGCGCAGCACTCCCCGGTTATTGACGCTTTCCAGATGGGGACCAGTGATCGCCAGCCAGACCTTCCGCACCATGACATCGCTGCGGTCCTCGGCCCGCACCAGCGCCTCCTGCAGGCAGGTCTGGGCGGTTTCAAAATCGACAATTTCCCCCTTCCGCACGCCGCGGGAAGGAGCCTGCCCGACCCCAAGGATTTTGATGGAGCCATCCGCCTTGGCATCGCCCACGACCACACAGATTTTGTGGGTGCCGATTTCGAGACCGACGAAGATGTTGGATTTGGCCATGAGTGGTGGAACGGAAAATCAATGGGTCCGCCGCGCTGGCAAGGCAGCGCGACGGGAAGGGGCGGCCCCGGGGGCCGGTTTGGACGGAGCCTTCAGCGCAATCGGCGGGGGATCGAAGAAAGTCACGGGCACGTTCCGTTCCAACTGAAGATTTACACTGGCCACCCGGTTCCGGGAAGGACCAACTTTAGTTAGAATAGCATGGAGCCGGGACAACTGGCGCTCCAGCTGGTCGGGCTGGAAGGTGAACAGGGCATCGGTGTCCATCTGGGCCACCATGGTAAATCGGTTGGTCAGATGGATCTGCTCCACCGCCATTGGCTGGGGCCAGGTCTGGAGGCGGATCAATTGGACCAAGGCCAAGGCCTGCCGGATGAGGGGATACTCCACCTGGCGGCCCGGCGTGACCGCGGAGAGATCGGCACAATGGATCACCGGCAGGGCGGTATATTCATTCAGCATCACGCCCGCCGGAAACACCACGCCTTCAGCATCCAGCAGGAGTCCACGCGAATCAAACGCACGCAGCCCCTGGCCGGCACAGGCCAACCAGGCAGCAGGACGGCGTTCCTCCAGCCGGATCGAGAGATGATTGGGCAGCCGGCGTTCCACCATGGCTTCCCTGACCTGCGGCAACGTAAGCAATTGCCGGCGCAGGACGCCCAGATCCAAGGCCGTGATATTCTGGTCCGGACGCAAGCCCGTCACGGCCGCCACCTGCGGGGCGGTGATCGCTCCATTGGTCACCAATTCAAATTGTCCCACTGCATAAGTCGTGCTGCTGCGGAAAGCCCGGTCCCACAGATCGCTGGCCGCGATGACTGCCCACAGGCCCAATCCGGCTCCCGCCGACCACTTCAGGGCCCGCAGCATCACCCGGCGCCGGCGCATCACCACCTCCTTGCGCGAAGGCGGGACATTCAAGGCCAGATGGTGCTCCCCGTCCCGGTGGCGGAACCGGTGGTTCCCCATCAGACGGCGGCGGAGTTTACGGAAAAACATAACGGTCAGCGTTGAACTTGGAGCGACAATTCCAGAATCCTCGCACAAAGCGCGGGGTAATCGATCCCCACGGCCGCCGCCGCTTTCGGCAGCAGACTGGTGGAAGTCATCCCCGGGATGGTATTCACCTCCAGCACATATGGCACATCATCCGCATCCAGCAAGACATCCACCCGGCTGTACACCTCCACCCCCAACGCCTGGTGCGCGGCGAGGGCCGCCGCCTGCACTTGAGCCGTCGTCTCCGCACTCAGATCCGCCGGGCAAAAATAATCGGAACCCCCTGTCCCACCCATCCAGGGATACTTGTTGGAAATGTCGTAGAAGCCCGACCTGGGTTGAATGTGGATCACCGGCAGCACCTCGTTCCCCAGAATCCCCACCGTCAGTTCCTTGCCTGAAATGAATGGCTCCACCAATGCCGTGGCGCCGAATTTCGCGAGGTCCGCGATGGCCGCACGGATACCGGCTTCGTCCCGGATGATGTGCACGCCCACACTCGACCCTTCACAGAGCGGCTTCATCACCATCGGCAGCGGGATGGTGACTTCGGCCGGACCGGCTCCGGCCAGTGTCAATATTTGATAGACCGTGGTGGGCACCGCCTGCTCCACAAAGGCCGCCTTGCTGCGGGCCTTGTCAAAAGCCAGGGCACTGCTGGCCGAGCCCGCACCGGTGTAGGATACCCCGCGCGATTCCAGCACCGCCTGCAAGCCCCCGTCCTCGCCAAAAGTACCATGAATCACATTGAAGGCCACTTCGGTCCCTTCCGGCAGTTCGAAATCCCGCCCGGTCACATCAACCTCCAGCACTTCCGCCCCCAAGCTGCGCAAGGCCACTGCCACCCCCTTTGCCGTCTCCAGCGAAACCGCCCGCTCCGAGCCGGGACCTCCTTTGAGCAATGCGATGCGGCGTCCAGTCAAGTCCATTTGGCAGGTTTCTTTAATTATTCAAAATTATGATGAAGCATTAAATAGTCAACGTTTCCAAAATTCCAATCGTTTTCGCACCTAATTTCGCACTCCTGCGCCACCACGACCACCTCTTCATACGAAGCCGGCGCAAATTTCCTTCCCCCGACTCCGCCGAACCGGGCAAAAAGGGCTTGCCGCTTCCAGACCGCCCTCCTATTCTCCCGACTCTTACGCCGCCCGGCTGGATCCGTCCCGCCGGGCATTTTTCACGACACGCCCCCACCTGCCCGCCGCCATGCTCGAGACCCTCCGCAAGCACCACTACATTCTCATGCTGTTCATCGCCATTGTGGTGTGTGTGGCCTTCGTGTTCTTCGGCGATACCGGCAGCATGAATGGAAACAATCCCGATGCCAAACCCCTCGCCACGGTCGATGGTCAAGATTACTACCGCAACGATCTGGCCCAGATCGACAGCCAACGGGGCATCATTTACCGCCTGCTCGACCCCTCCAATCAACTCGCTCAGTTCACCGACCCGCTCGCCTTTTACGTGAATACCCTGGGCGGCAACCCCATGATGCGCCGTCCCGCGATCGTGCAACGTTATGGCCCCGGAGGCCGCGATGACATCGATCTCGACTTTTGCATGAACGTCGCCACCATCCGCGCCGAGGCGAAAAAGCTCGGCGTCGAAGTCGACCGGGCGGACCTGGAGAAATTTGTCCAGACGGTGGGCGGATTCCAGACCAATGGGCAATTTGATCCTGCCAAATACGACGCCTTCTTGTCCAGCGGCGCCATGGGTGACCGGGTCAATACCGAACGCCGCCTCTACCTCACCCTGCGGGACGTCATGCTCTTCCAGCGCATGAACAAACTCATCGGCGGAACCCTCGCCCCCTCACCGGCGGCCATCAACGCCAACTACGCCGAGGCCAAACAGAAAACCACCGTTGCCTTCGCGCTGGTCGAAAAGGCCAAGCAGCCAGCCATCGTTCCTGCGGACGAAGCGATTCAAAAATTCTATGACGAGGCCAAGGCCAAATTCGAAGCCCACACCGCCGATGCCACCAAACCGGCTCCCGACCCGCTGATTCTCTCGGAGGAAAAACGCGCCGTCCGCTATGTCCTGATCAATCTGCCGACCCCTCCTCCTGCCCTTCCCTCTCCCCAACCGGAAGACACCTCCACCCTCCCTGAAGACCAGAAGAAAGCCAAAGCAGAGGAATTCAAAAAGAAAGTCGAAGAACACACCGCCGCCATGGTGGCCCGCGCCGAGGCCATGAAAACCTACGAGACCGACCGCAAAGCCCTCCTCACCAAGGCCGATGCCATCAGTTCCGACCTCGCCGCCGAAGAACGCGGCGCCCGCACCTTTGATGAAATCGTGAAAGCCTCCGGGCTAGAAGCGCTGCTCAGCGACTCCTTTACCGCCGCCGCCCCTCCCGAAGACCTGAAAGCGGAGCCCAAGCTGGTCACCGAAATCTTCCAGTCGCCTAACGATCCAACCTTGCCCCACACCCTGCAAACTTCCAAAGGCTACGGCATTTTCGAACTCGCCAAAGTGGAAGCCCCTGCCCTGCTTCCCTTGGATCAGGTCAAAACCAAAATCAGTGAAAAACTGGCAGCCGACGCCTTGGCCGAGGCCTTGAAAGCGGCCGCGAACACCGCGCGCACCAGCATCGCCGAGGCTGTCAAAGCCGGCAAATCCTTCATCGAAGCAGCCACCGCGGCCGGCCTCACCGCCACCGAAGTTCCGGCCTACACCAAGGACAAGCCCCCCGCCGATATCCCCAACCAGGGAGTCATCACCGAGGCTGCGGCCGAACTGAATCCCGGAGAAATCTCCACCCCCCGCGAAGTCCCGGAAGGACTCCTCCTCGTCAGCACACTCAAACGGGAACTGCCCAAAGATCCCAAGATGGACGAAGACAAAAAGGCCATGGCCAAAGAAATGACCGAAGGCGGGGAAGGCGGATTCCTTCCGACCTACAGCCCGCTTTTCGAAGCCTGGTTCAAGGCCCACCGCAACGAATCCTCTTCCCGCCTGACCCCCGAGGCCTGAGCTGGCTTATCAGCCAAGGCATGTTCCGGAACCGCCGGTTAGCCCGCCACCGGCTAAAACAAGTTCCCATGCCTTCCGTTCAAGACCTTCTCGACGAAGCCAGTGGCTGTGTGGCACTGGGGGAACTCGCCGCCGCCGCCGTCCTCTACCGTCAGGCCACGGAACTGGACCCTGCCAACTTTGACGCGTGGCATTCCCTCGGCATGGCCCTGATGCGCGACGGGCA
>JAYUWQ010000872.1:0-7647 GCA_043753485.1 bacterium | reverse complement strand
TGGCGAGAATTGTCTTGGTGATATTTCTTTATCTGAATTTGGGGGGGCTTGTTATATTTCTGGCTATTGGAACTTGGAAATTTTGGTCTGCGATCGGGGTTTACTTTGGAAGCAACACGGAGGAGGCGTCTGCCGCTGCCCTCAAAGCGGGCACTGGAGGCCTTGAATTTTTTCTGCTTTCGGCACTGGGGTTCTTGATGATCAGGTGTTTGGCAGAATATTTTGAGGATTTTGAGGATCCCTCGAAGCCCTCAAATGGGAGTAAAATCAAACTCACTGAAGTCAAGGCGCTGTCGATTGGTCTGCTATTCGCCATCACTGCCACGCACTTGGTTGGTGAACTTATTACGGGGACCATTAAAAACGATACCATCATAGCAGGTAGCATACTCTTGGTTTTACTGGGAGCGTTCTTTTTTGGACTCGAGCATGTGGTGGATAAACATGCGTCTGCCGCTAACCATAAGGATTCCGCAGATGATGCCCGCCATTAATAATTCATCAATCTAGCCGGTGCGGACGCAGGGATGATTGTGACCACTGCGGAAACCACCGAGCAGTTGGAGACAGAAATTTCGAAGTGTGCGACGAAATTAGGGAAACCCATAGATCTGCTTGGCAAGGTAGTTCGTTGGATGCCTTCAGTGGCTAAATGAAGATCTGAGCTCGGCGATGTTCCACAATATCACCGTGCTGGTGCTGGTGAAGGTAGTGTTCCATGGAGGTCCATTGGCATGCAGCGTATTGATGCCCTCGCACATGTCCGCAAGAGATCCAACGCGATGTAAATATTACTGCATTTTCCATTCTCCGGGTTCACAGTGCGGTAATAGTTGCATTATTGCGAGTTGCGAGTCCGCGATGACTTCATCAATCGCGCGATCAGCAGCGCTTGAATAGTCAAGCCTCTGCGATTTCATAATTTCAAAACCAAATCTGTTCGATCTCTTCCACTCCGCAGTGGGACTGTAAAGCTTCTTGGGTCCCGGGCGATTCACGGGCTACTATATAAGAGACGGTTTCCAGCACTCCGCCGTTTTACCCTGCCAGGCGATGTGCGCGGTAATGCCCTTCTCCCTCAGCCTCCGGGGAAAATCCCGCCGGCGGCGGCCCGTCCTCGCCCCCGCCCCCGCCCTTCCACGTTTTTCATGCGGACGCTCCCGGCCTAGGCCTCCGTTCCCCTCCGGGGCAGGCCCCCCGCCAGAGCGCCGAGGCCGCCCGCCTCCCGGCGGATTCCGTTTTCAAACTCCGGCCCCCATCCCCGCGCAGGCAGCGCGGGGCTCCCGCTATTTCCGTGGGAACTGGCATTGGTATTGCCATCACATTGACGACCAGAGGATATCTCAGGCGGCTCAGGTTTTTGGTGGAATCGGAACTAGTTTATTTTCATCATCATCATCATCATCATCATCATCTGACATTTTGATATATGCTTTGCACGCCAATAAGGTAAGTGCGTATTTTGCGCTCTCCCGCGCGCCTTTCACTGGGTCCCCATCAAGAAAACACAATACTATTGGAAGTAAGATCAAAACCAGACCAAACCAAAATTGTTTTTTCCTTTTCATAACGCTTTTAGACACTCATCTAGAGCTTTTTGGGCGCTTTCAAGCTCCTTGATAAGTGGCTCGTATTGCTTTTGCAGGTTAAGAAGATCTTCTCTTGCTTTTTCGGCGGCTTCTTTGGCCTGTCTATGTTGCTCCCGCGCGACTACAGAGTTGTAAACACCTGCGGCCATGGCAGCCCATCCCCCCACTTGCCCCCCGACTGAGCCTTTCCACTGTGCCTTAGGGCAATTGCCGTTTAAATTTGGGGAACCACTGAACTTGTGTGCCGCCCCCCCCCCGGCGGCTCCGGCACCCGCGTAGCCAAGTGCAGCTAGCCAATTTGACCTAGCGTTCTCTAAGGCTTGATTTGCATTAGCCAATGCAGCAGCGCTGTTGCTGACTTTTTCATTCAGCTCTTTAATTTTCTCATTCACCGCTTGGACGGCATGGAATTCCTCTTTGCAGCAGGCGGGCTCCTCAATCTCCGTATCGGGTGGGCAAGGTTCCCAAATATCCTGACCTAAAGCGTCTATTTTATTTATCGCATTATTCCCGACCATCCCGTAAAGGTTCAACCCGCCCCTTTCGCCGATGGGGTCTCTGCTCAACCATCTGCCGAGGGAAGGGTTGTAAAACCTGAACCCGTAATCATACAGGCCTGAGTCGTCATCAACGAACTCGGCATGGAACAGGAACGTCCAAGAGCAGGCGCTGGTGTTGCCGGAACGGGGGACGAATGATGCATCAAGGAACCTGACAGGGCCGAACGCATCGTAGCTGAACCGTTCGTCAACGGTGCCGGCGCTGCTGATGATGGCCGCCGGATCGAGGTAGTCCTTGAGGACGAACATGGTTTCGTCCAGGGTGCTGCCCACGCTGCGCTTCCGGCGGATCAGGGTCCAGCGGTCCAGGGGACTCCACACATACTGCGCCTTCACATTGCCGCCCACGCGCTCCTCAATGCTGCGCCATTTCCGGTCGAAATAGTAATTACGCGTCTCGGTAGAAGTGGTTTTGATGATGCGGCGGGCGCGGGCATCGTATTGGTTGGTGGTCGTAACCGTGCCGTCGGTCAACGACACCAGCCGGTTCCACCCATCCCAAACGAGGGTGCAACCGGGGGTCCATATCCCTGGTTTGGGCATGGTGGTCATATTCCCGGTGGCGTCGAACGCCGTGGTTACTCCGGCGGGAGCGCTGATGGTTGAGATTTCGTTAGCTTTGTTGTGGGTGCGGTTTTGGCTGAGCGCCGGGTTGGTCGTGTAGTCGCTGAGCCAGTTCCCGGTTTCATCAAAAGAGCGGACTTCCGTCTGCTGGAGATTGGTGATGCCCGTGTAATTCGGCGCGGTGCCCGCCAGATCGCCGCGCTGGTGCTGATAGTTCTGCTGCAGCCCGTCATACCAGTAAAAACTATCCTGCCGGGTATTCTCCGCCGTGATGGGACTCATCGCATGGGCAAGGTCATCCCGTTTCCATGTCACTCCGCCCACGCGGTTGCGCCCGTATGTGGTGTGGACTTTTTCCACGCTTCCGGTCTTCCATATCGTTTCAACAAGCCGTCCGAACCGGTCGAGCCCCGTGTAAATGTCACCGGCATCCCCGCTGCCACCATTCTGCATGGTCAGCTCGGTGGCGGAAGCCGCATCGTATTTCAAATTGGTCAGGGTTCCCAGACCCAGATAGTTGAATGAGGCAAGGGTGCTGGCACTTTCCTTGACCGCATCTGGGCGACTGAGGTTTCCGGCAAGCGTGGACTCATAGTCCGTGGTGATGACCGCGCCATCGGGATAGGTCAGGCCCTTTGGCCGGATGGTATTGGTAGAGCCGTCGGCGTAATCATAAACCACCTTTTTGCTGGTTCCGGTATTTACCGCGCCGCTATGTTCCTGATATTCGGTGACGGGCTGGTCGAATGCATTGTAGTCCCATTGGACTTCGTTGGCTTTGGTCCCTCCCGAGGTGTTGTAGCTGGCAGCCCGCCGCAGCAGTCCGCGCTCGTTCCACGCGTTATCAAGTTTATTGATGGTGGCATCCACGGCGGAGCCGGAAGGGACCACCGCCGTGTCGGACAGGAACCGGCCCAGTTTGTCGTAGGCGTAGGCGTGGGCGGTGCCTGCCTGATCCGTCATGGCCGTGGTCTGCAGCTGGCGGTTGTATTGATAGGTCACCAAGTCCGTCCCGCCGGTGTAGTCGGGATATTTCTTCTGGTAGACAAGGCGGTTGCTGTAGAGGGCGGATCCTTTGGCCGGGTCCACGCCATACACCCATTCCGTCACCTGCTGGCCGGTGGCGGCATTGTCGCTTTTGAGTTTTTTGAGCCAGCCGTCGTCGGTGTATTCGTAACGGGTGGTGCGCACGTCGGTGGCATATCCCGAACTCGACGAACTGCTTGAACTCGAGCCGCTCTGCCCGTTTTCCACGGTGACGGTAAGCCGGTCGCTGTTGTCCCATCCGGAGACGGTGGAGCGCTCGGCGGGATCCGTTATGGAACCCACATTCCTGGCCGATGTGTAAAGAGTGGAAGTCACCAAAATGGTGTTGGAACGCGCCGGAATGGTGGCGGGGCGCGTCCATGCGGCCGCACCGTTGGTCCCGTAATTGGCCGAGGCCTGTTCCCGGCCCAGGGCGTCCGGATAAAACGCGGCATAACTGATTCTGGCCTTGGGCTCCGTGGTCGGATTGCCCAGAGCCCCGGTGCCCGCCGCGCTGTCGAACCGTTGTTTCGAGGTGGCGCTGATGCGGTTGCCCCCATTGTCCCACAGGTAGGCGGCCTGATTCATCACGGTGGCATTGGCCACATCGGCGGGCGCAGTGGGGGAGAACGTGCCCGTCGCCTTGAACACCGTGGCGGTGCGGCCCACGGCATCGTATTGGGTGACCGTGGTCAGGGTGCTGCCCGAGGGGGCGTCCCGCGCGGTCTGACCGTCTACATCGTAATACCGGTTATGCGTCAGGGCATTGCCAAGAGTCCCGGAACCGTCCACCGCCACCGCGTAAGTGTGGGTCCGGTAGAGGCGTCCTAGGGCATCCCAAGCCAGGGTTTGATAACCCGTGCGGTTGGCATCCAAAACGGAAGTGTGATAGTTCGTGGAAGAGGTCCGCAGGTCACGGTTGTCATAACCGAATGCGGAGATGAGGAGCCAGGCGCCGCCGCCGTCCTTTTCCACCACCGTGCTTTGCTGCGTGAGCCGTTGCCTGAAGTCATACGTGTAATCGGTCACCCTGTCTTTGGCGGAGGTGCTGTCCACGGGCTGCGTCACTTTTTTGAGCGTCCCGTTGTCGTAGTATTCCTTGATCTCCGTGATGGTAAGTCCGGCGCTGGTGCCCAGTTCCTCCTGCACCGTCCATCCGATGGCATTGAACGTGGTTTTGTCGACAGTGCCGCCCGCACAGGTCGTCTGGTTGAGGCGGCCCGCGCCGTCATAGGCAAACAGTTTTTTGCCGTAGTTGACCGATTGGGTGCCGTAGCCCGTCGCGGGAATAGCAAAATACTTCCACTCCTCCGTCAGCTTGCCCGCCCTGCTGAACAGGCTCACCGTCCAGCGCACCCAAGTGTTCTGGGCAAAAACCGCCGTGTCCGCGGGAATGCCCGCACTGCTGTAAACCGCGTCGATGACGGTGGCCTGCCGGTATCCCGCATAACCGGAAGGCGGTGCCAGATTCGGACGGCGGATGGTGACCGGCCCCACGATCTGATCCACACTGCCGGTGGTTTTGCGGTAGCCGCCAAACGACCATTGCTCTCCTTCCCGGTCCTTGTAATAGGTCCACCGGGCCGACCGCAGGCTGGTGGAGGTCCCGCTCAGATCAATCTCGTGCGCGGGCCCCAGTTCCAGGGTGGTGCGGCCCAAATCGTCGGTTTGATAATCGGTGGTCAGGTTGAGCTTCCCGGAACCATGGTCCTCTATTTTTTGCTTCAGGGATCCCTTGACCTTGTCGTATTCGAATTTCGTAACCGTGCCCCTGCCATCCACCGAGGAGGTCCGGTAACCTCCCAGATCGTAGTTTTCCGTGAGGGTCACGGCAATGCCAGTGCCGTTTTCACCCGTGGCAACAGTGGGTAGCGTAGTGACGCGCTGGCTGATCTGGAACGTGCTCCCATGCCAGGTATAAGCATATCCGGTTACCACTCCGTCCGTGCTGCCATCCCCGCGGTAAACTGTTTCGGTGGCGGGCAGATAAATGGTTCCCCCGCTGATCGACCGGGAGGTGTAGGTGATTTGTTTCAGTTTGTTGAGCGTGCCCCCCGTGCCCTGACGCACGCCGGTGTAATCGATATAGCCAATGCCCGTGTATCCGGTAACCTCGACTCTTCCGGCATTGGTGGAAAGCGTGACCAGCGCGGGAAGGCCTTCGTTCACCGCGCTGATGGCCGCGGCGTCCGCCTTGACCAGCAGACGCCCGGTCATTTCCTGGAACTGCTGGCTGTATTCATTCCAGACTTTGGTGGGCGCGGTGGCACTATCGGACACCTGCTTCAAAATAACCTGCCCGGCCAGATTGAAGTAGTAGGTCAGAAGGGAGTTGTCCGCCTGGGTGATGGCCGTTTTTGCGGTCCAGACATTCAGCGAGGTGCTGGCCTGACTTTGCGCGGTGTAGGCAAAAACAATGCGGTAGGCGCGCCCGTGGGTGCGCATGGTTTGCACCCGGCCCGCGCCATCGTATTCGTATTCGGTTTCCGCGTAGTCATTGAGCTGCGCTTCCGTGGCGCTGTCGGGATTGATCCCATTGTTGAGCATCAGCTGATAGGCCACGGGGGGGACAACGTGCCGCAGGAGACCGCCGGTGGAATGATAGGAGTAGCGGGAGGCTGCCACGGTCTGGGTGCCCCATGATCCGCCGATGTAAGCATAAATTTTGATGGTCAGAAGCTGCCCGCCCCCATCGTAAGCATAAACCGCTTTCCTCACCGGAGTGCTGTTGACGCTGAAGATCACCTCCTGGACCAGCGCCCCTGACCAGTTGTAGTCGAACATCCAGAAATCGGTTCCGCCGGTCATCTTCACGGTGTCCAATTGCCCTCCGCTGTAGGTGACATTGCCGGTTTCACCTCCCGCGTTTTGGAAGGAAACCAGCTTCCCAGATCCATTGAAAACCCTGACAACTCCCCGTGGGCTGGTCAGGGTATACAAACCGGTGCCGCTATTGTAATAAAGCCGGTCCAGCACAAAATAGGCGGCGTCATAGTTGCCGCCCACGGACGGAAGGAAAACTTTGACCGCATTCGGCCCCTCGTGATAGAGCACCGTTCCACCGTCGAAAGTCAGACCACCAAGTCCACTGCTTTGCGCCCAGTTTTTCCCGAACCCCACGGAGACGCCGCCCGCAAAATTGTTGTATTGCAGCAGGGTGCCGAACGGAAATTTGACCCCCCGCGTTTCCACCACCGCCTCCGTCGAAAGCACCGTCATCCCGTTGAAACTCCTCACCCCCCCGCTCCCCGTCACCGTCGCCGGCGGCGGACACGGCTCACAGGTGCACGGCTCGGGCGGAATCGGAGGAACGGAGGAGGACGTGGACATAAGGGACAAATTTCAGACGGTGGATTAAAATCGAACCCTCCGCTGTAACGGAGGGAGAGGAGGGAATCATTTATGGAGTCAGCATTACATATCGTAAATCCCACCCGGACGTTACAAGTTATTTTCATCGGAAGTTTTTAAATTCCGCGGCCTCCGCACAAAAATTGAAAGCAGGTCAACACTCTGCGGCCACGCTTTTCCGGACTCGATTGGCGGCCCAGATCACAAACAATGTGAATTTATGGCGTTCCACAAGCATCCCATAGACTATGTTATAGCCCCTGATTTCCCCGGTGGGAAGGGGTGAATGCGCTGGGGGCCGAGTTGGGATTTGAGGGGTTGAGCGTGTGGTGTGAGGGCGGTGCTGTCCCATGGGATTATGTCAAGAATGGCCGGAATCCGGGAAGCCACGACTGTTGCGCGGCCCCCAGCAGCTTGAACGAGCCGCCTGCTGTCCCATAACTTCGGAGCAGTCCGAAGGCATCCAGCCGCTCCCATAACGCGGCCCGCACCACCGCGAAGAGCCGCGTGAAGCTGTGAGCCCACTGGCTCAAGTGGCGCTGCCTGCAGCCCACTCT
>JAYUWQ010000871.1:0-7647 GCA_043753485.1 bacterium | reverse complement strand
CTGGACGATAATGGTGGTCAGCTACGCGGTTTTGATCCGGTGGTTGAACCCGGAAGATGGGAGGTGGGACCTTGATCTGGCCAGAACGGTATGGTTCCTGACGACGGGTGTCGTCATCGTGGAGGTATTTGGCATGCTGCATGTGCTGACCGCTGATCCTGTGGTGGGAACCGACGTTTTTTGGAAGACCCGTCCGGCACCGGGACTGCCCGTGGCCGCTGCGAAAATCGGGATCGCCCTGACGGCTTTTGTGCTCCTTCCCCTTGGGCTTCACGCCGTGGCGGTTCCCGCCGGCCGGCCTGGGACATTCAGCGACTGGCAAATCCTTGAAGGATTGCAATTCAGGCTGCTTGGGCTGGTGGCCCTCGGGGCTGCTGTCGTGAACACGACTGCGGGCGCCACGGTCCGGATTCTCACCGGTCTGGGCCTCGCCCTCGTGCTGAGTCTGGTCTGCCGGTCCTTCCTCGGAATTGAATCAGCCAAGTTAGTTCCGGCTTGGAATCTGTTCATTTTCCAGCTCATCAGTTATTTGTGGATTCTGGCAGGCGCTGGCCTGTTCCTGTCCGCCCGGCGCTCCCACCATCCGGCGGCTTGGATCAGGTGGTCGGTTTGGATCATCCCGTCCCTCTTGATCCTGCTGGGGACTCTGATCGTCCCTTTGTCGCAGCATCGTGAGGAGTTGAGGGCAATCCAGGTCCCTCCCGCCATCCGCTCCGGCGCCCGTATCCTTCCAACCCCCACCGATCTCCCTTCATGAAACTTTTCCTCCACTGGCTCCGCTGGGACCTGCGCCGCTTCCGCCTCATGCTGCTGATCTGGACGCTGCTGGTGGTTTGCTATGCCGCCTTTCTGGGGTGGCTGCATCTGAATATCCTGACGGTTCATCCGGATTGGATGGATCGGAGCCAACCGATGGCGGTGATTCTGGCGGGCGTGGAGATTTTTATGATGTTGTATCTGTTCAGTACAGATCCAGCGGTTGGATCGGAGGGTTTCTGGAAAACGCGGCCGCCCAGCGGTTTTGCCGTCGCGGCGGTGAAGCTGGTGATCGGGCTTGGGTTTTTTGTGGCCCTGCCGATGGCAGCGTGGGGGACGATGACCCGTTTATGTGTGCCTCCGGAAGCGGTGACGAATGGGTGGGGCGACCTCTCCTTGACGCAGTTCCTCTGGTGGTGGCATGCGCTGCTGGCAGGGGCCCTGACCCTGGGTGCGGCCATGGTGCACCACTGGTGGCAGGTTCCCCTGCGGGTGGCGCTTGGGTTCGCGTTGACGATGTCGCCGACGGTGCTGCTGCTGGTGCTCAAGCCGGGGATTCTGGAAGTGATTCAACATGTGTTCAAACTGACCGTAGAATCCATAACAAATCCTGTGATTCACCATGTGTTCAAGCTTGGCGTGCAAGCCATCACAAGTCCATTGTTCGCAGGATGGTTTCTGCTGGCTGGCAGCATAACCTTTGTCCTGGCCCGTTCCCGCCGGACTCCCGCCCGTTGGTGGAGGATACTGGTGATTGTGTTGCCTGCGGTGCTTTTGGCAGTGGGCCCGGCCACGCCGGTGGAGAAAAAGAAAACCATCCCCGCGCCCGAAGTGTCCAACCCTATCGGGGCCTCAAACATCCGGGTAGGAGGTCTTCAGCTGAGGAACGGTCTTCCCACCTACGACCTGCCGAAATCTTTCGACTTGGATGAGGAATACGCGTGGGCTGAATTCCGCATGCGGCTTCAGGTCTCCGGTCTTCCGGGCCCTCTCCCTGCGAACGCTGGCTGGCGGGAACTGCGGCTGATCGCGCCGGATGGCAGGATCCTGGAAGGGAACCTGGCGCAGATGCAATCCCGGACCATCCGGCGGACGACAGGCGGATCGCCCGAGGTGCTGCCGGTGTCCGGAGCCATCTTCCATGCCAGCCATGTGGCGCCGTTTTCCCTGCTGCCCTGCCGGGCGGAAGGCGTGCTGCGGGTGATGCTCAAACGGGGGGAATCGGCGGAGTGGTTGCCGGAGCCTGGCAGCCAGTTGGTCACTCCCATGGCCCGCTATGAACTGCCGGAAGAGGAGTTCAATGGGTCCAGCTGGCAGAGAACGATGCGCTGGATCACGCTGGGGCCGGGCGCGCTGGAGACCATCCAGGTTCAGAATCGGAGGACGGGTGAGCGGCTGAACGCTTCGCTGGGGGTCGATCAGGGCCGGACGGGTTTTCTTCTGCAAAGGCATCAAAAAATCGGTCAGCTTCAGATTCCTTTCGAATCCAGGGATTTCCGCTCCCGCCGGCGGGAATGGGAATTGCAGCAGGGTTTGCCTGCTGCCGATTGGGTTCTGCTTTTTTCCTGGTGGAGGCCGGATGGTTATGTGGACATTCCCGTCGTGCTGGAGCCATTTCTCCTGCCACGTCAGAAGGGGGATGAGAGGTCAATACACGAACTCATCAAGGCGGTTTCCTGGCCTGCAGAGGCCACCCCGGAGCAGGTGCGGGTGGCGCTGGCTACGGTTTTTATACTGGCCAACCAACCCCTTCGGAGGATCGACCCGGAAGAATCCGTGGCGGATGCTCTGGAGGAAAAGTTGAGCCGATTGACGGAGAGGGATCTCCCCCTGCTTTTGGCGACCCTTCGTTCCAATCTGCCCGCCCGGCGGTGGGACCTCCTGGTTTCCGACGGACCGCTGAAGCGCCGCACCGTGGCGTTGCTGAAACCAGCCGATCTCGCCGCGCTGCGGGCCGAGGTGACCGTGTTCGATTTTCTCAAACCGGAACTGACGGCCGCGGGCTTGACGACCGCGGAAGCACCCCGTCCCAAAGCACCCGCAGAAATGTCCGATCAGGAATTGGAGGGATGGGACCGGGAGCAGCTTGGCAGGCCACAACCGATGGCCATGCTGGAGGAGGCCGCCCAGCGGGGATTGCCCTGGGTCAGGAAAAGCATCATGGAAATAATGGAGGTCATGCCCTATGCCGGCGAGTCAGGGGTTCTGCAATTCCTCCCAGCGGTCAGCGATTGTCCGGTGGACCAGCGCCGCAGAAGGGCGTGGCTAAGAACCAATGGCCATCGGCTGGTCTGGGATTCCGCCCGGAAAAAGTGGGTGGTGCCTCCGGACACGGAAGTTCGATAACCTTTCACGGACAGGGCAGGGGTTTCAGCGCGCCGTGATGGCAGGGACAGGGATTCCAGCGGGGACGACACTAGCAAGAAAGGAGGTGAATTCTCACAAAGTCTTCATTTCCAATAATCACCCCTTGTCCTACTCATGAACGATCCCGACCGGCGGGCCATGCGGATGAGCTGGTCTCACCCGGTCTCATCCGGTCGGCCCGAGCGACTCAGGAGACCGTCAGAATCATTGCCCCCCGGACCCCGTCCAAGCCCGTTCCCGATCCCCTCCAGTGACGCCAGCCGCAAAACGTGGGCTTGGGGCGACCATGCAGTTTTTGTCCACCCAATCGACTGCGGCCCACATATATCGAATTCAGGGGCATCACGAAAAGAGGCAACTTGAAACTCTGACAGACCCGAAGGGTGCGAAAGCCACGCCCCCCCAAGCGTTGTCACTGGATCCAAAATCAGTGGTGTTGCCTGAGGTAAGATCGTTTACGGCAGGCACTTCCAGAATGGAAAACCCGGGAACCCGCAGTGAAAGGGCGTTTAGTCCGCAAAAGATCAGCATCGGGGGTCCGTGCCTGCAAACGCTGCACGGAAATTGACCTTTCGCAGCAAGCCTCCATATGTGAATCTACCCCTGATTTCAGCATCCTAACTCCCCATGATCACTGCACCTCAACGCCTCTGCCTCTCCACTTTCAGCCTGCTCTCCTCTCTGGCGCTGACTCCAACGGTTATTGCTGGCACCGACACATGGTCTCCCACCGCTGCGGGCACGGAATATGGGTGGAATGACCCGGCCAACTGGGCTTCCACGACGCAGTTTCCCAACGGGATAGGTGATGTGGCGAATGTGAACATCAATATCGCCGGGGCGCAGACGATCCTGCTCAACGCTCCGATCACGGTCGGCACGCTCAATTTCGGGGATTCCGCGACTGCTTTTTTCGCCCAGACCATCACCGCAGGCGCGGCTGGATCGCTGACGTTTGATGTCACATCCGGAAAGGCGGAGCTGGCACGCACCATCGCCGTCAACCCTAACTTGAGCGACACCATCAGCGCGGGCATCACCCTGAATGACGATCTGAACATCCGGATGCCATTCCTCGGCAATGGCAACGGAATTATTTTGAGCGGAGTCATCGGCGGCACGGGCGGCATCACGCTTACCAATCCGGGCCTTCCTGCCGGGACAGGAAACTCTGCCCAAATCATCGACCTGAGAAATGCAGCAAACAGTTTCACGGGTGCCGTGGAAGTGGGAAACAGCACTCTTGTTTTCCGCGGGGATGCGCCGGTGAGCGCGGATAGCGGACTCGGCAAGTCTGCTGCCTCCGTCAAGCTCGGCGGCGTGGCGTCTCTGGCAGGTACTGGGACGCCCAGTCTTGCCAATAACCTCACTGCGGAACTGCGGCTGCAGGCTTCCGATGACACGACGAACTACACCTTTGCCCGTGATCTTGATCTGTCTGGCTCCCGCGGGAATGGACCGTCCACCGGGCGGGTGCGTTTTACGGTAACCGGGAACAACGGCGGGGACGTCAACACGAACACCCTGACGGTCACTGGCAATGTCATCCTGCCCGGACCGGAGCCCGGAAATGCCCGTGGCGTTGAATTTTTCGCAGGAAGACAGGGCCAGACCATGCGGTTCACCGGCGACATCCGTGTCGGCGCTGGGGACGCGGGCACCACCGGCACCATTTTCTGGGGGCCGGGTGCCCCGGGAGCGCCCAACGCCGATGGACGCACGAGTGGTACCTACCGGTTCTCTGATCTGCCCCGAACCTACACGAATCTGCAGAACCTTACCAATGGCACCATTATCCTGGAAGGCAGTGTCGGTGCTACGGGTACACCCAGTGCTGCAGGCACACAGACGTTCGACCTCGCGGACGGCAATGGAGGGAACATGTTCTCCGCAAATCAGACCGGACCGAACCGACGACTGTTTCTGGAAGTGCCGGAAACCAGCTTCGCGCGCAACCTGACGACAGGAGGTGGCACCAGCTCCAACCTTGCCACCGCTGCGAACATCGGCGGCGTGCTGCCTGGGGTGTTCCAGCCACTCTACGGCAACAGTGGCACCGCCAACATTTTCAATGGATACGAAATTGGCGGTCTGAACACCAGTGGCACGATCACTTTCAGCGGCAATATCAGTGGTGCAGGGGTCTTCACTCCTGTCACCGGGACTGCGGGCGGACTCGGCGGCAGCAATCCAGTCACCATCACAAGCAATGTGGCCCTGTCCGCGGCCACCGGCGGCACGGCCGTCTTCAGCGGAAACATCGCCGGCAGCAATCCGGCCCCGTTGGGAGATACCGCCACAGCCGGAGCCACGAGCAACGCCGGCAATAATCTGCGCATCACCATCAATCAGTTCCGCAATCACCCCAATCTCGATGCCAACGTGGACGGAATCCCTGACGCCCACGCCAATCAGCCTGTGGGCATACCTGCTGAGGGCACCGTGATCCTCACCGGTTTCAACACCTATGGCGGCGGCACCGAGGTCATGGGCGGCACGCTGCTCCTGAACGGTTCCACCGGTACCGGCGCAGCCGGAGACATCCTGCTGGTGAATGCGGCCGCAAAGCTGGGCGGTACCGGCAGCCTGACCGGCCCGGTGCGGCTCGCCGATGGCGCTGGTCTTCGCTACACCATCAGCACGGACAGCGCTTCTCACGACCCCATGGAAGTCTTCGGTCCGCTCACTTTTGAAGGAAGGGCCGCGCTGGAAATCCGCGCGGATGGAAATACCGCGGCCCCCGGCCTTTACGCCTTGGTGTCCGCATCGGACGGCATCACCGGCACGCTGCCGTCACTCACTCTGCCCGCAGGCTGGAGCGGCGCCCTCGCTATCAGCGGAAGCAGCCTTCAGCTGAATCTCACCTCCACGGGTGGCGGCGCAGCGGGCTATAGCACCTGGGCCGCGGGATCCGGGCTCACCGGCCCGGCCGCGGCAGCCAACGCCGATCCTGACAATGACGGCCTGCACAACCTCGCGGAATACGTCCTCGGCACCCGCCCGGATACGGCCTCCACTGGCCCTGCGGTCAGTCCAGCCCCAGGCGGATTCACCATGACCTTCAAACGCAGCGACCTCTCCGAGACGGATACCACCCTGAAACTCCAGATCGGCCCTGGCCTCAGCACATGGCCCGAGGAATTCATCATCGGTGCAGCCAGCGGCGCGGCAGCCGGAGTCGCCTGGACCATCACAGAAAACGGCGTTGCCGATGACAATATCACGATCACCGTGCCCGTCACCGCAGCCACGCGCCGCTTCGCCCGGCTCCGGATGACTAAATAAGCTGCCCCGCCCAATCTTTCTCAAGGCCCCCTCACCGCTGTTCAATAACACATCAATTCACCCCCCATCCCACTCCAACATGAATCTGTCCTCCACGTGCTTCTCCCGCCCCGCCTTGACCCTCGCCATGGCAGGTCTCGTTTCCCTCCTCGCCCGGCATGCCGTGCAAGCCGAGACATGGGTGCCCACTGCTGCCGGCACATTCTCATGGAATGACACCACGAACTGGTCACCCGCCACCGTGCCCAATGCAGCCGACGCCGTTGCCAACCTGAACATCAACATCACCGGGGCGCAGATCATCAATCTCGATGCCCCCATTACGGTGGGCACGCTGAATCTGGGCGACTCCACGACCGGTTTCTTCACGCAGACCATCAATCCCGGCACCGGAGGCTCACTCACGTTTGATGTCGCCTCCGGAAGTGCCGTCCTGGCCCGCACCATCACGACCAATCCAGGAGTAAGCGACACCATCAGCGCCGGGATCACGCTGAATGACAACCTGACTGCCCGCGTGCCATTCGTCGGGGGTGGCAATGGCATCATCCTGAGCGGAGCCATTGGTGGCACCGGCGGCATCACCCTGACCAATCCCACCCTCCCGGCAACGGCCGGAGGTTCGACCCAGTTCCTCGACCTTCGAAGCACCGCGAACAGTTTCACTGGGGACATGGCGGTAGGCAACGGCACCGTGATTTACCGCGGCGATGTAATCGCCAGCACCAATGGCGGCCTTGGGAATTCCGCCACAGCCGTCCGGCTCGGCGGGGCGTCCTCGCTCGCAGGGACGGGTACGCCCAGCTTTGTGAGCAACACGACGGCCGAACTCCGTCTGCAGGCGTCCGATGACAGCGCCAACTACACCTTTGCCCGCGACCTTGATCTTTCGGGATCGACGGGCAACGCGGCCGCCACCGGGCGGGTCCGCTTCAGCATCGCCGGAGACGGCGCCGGTGGTCTCAATACCAATACACTGACCGTCAGCGGAAACGTCATCCTTCCCGAACTGGAAACAGCCGGTGCCCGGGGCGTGGAATTTTTCGCTGCCAGACAAGGGCAAACCATTCGTTTCACCGGCGGCATCAGTGTCGGCGCAGGCGGCAGCGGAGCCGCAGGCTTCATATTTTGGGGCCCGGGTGGGGCAGGAGCCGCAACTGTGGACGGCCGCACCAATGGAACCTATCGATTCTCCAATGTGGCGCGGACCTACACGAACCCACAGAATTTGACAAACGG
>JAYUWQ010000870.1:0-2997 GCA_043753485.1 bacterium | reverse complement strand
GGCGGTAGGGACACCACTTTACATGTCGCCCGAGCAGATTGCCGAGGCCGGGCAGGTGGATACGCGGAGCGATATCTATGCCCTGGGCGTGCTGTTGTATGAACTGCTGACGGGGCAGCCTCCCTTCGCGGTGATGACCCAGGCAGGAAAAAGCCAGGTGGAACTGCGCCGCATGATTGGTGAGGTCAATCCACCGCGGCCCTCCCGGCTGGCGAAGGAACACCCCGCCTCCGCGGATTCCCGGAACGTTGAGGCCGCTGGGCTCCGGCTGCCGGCGGATCTGGACTGGATTGTGTTGCGGGCTTTGGAAAAGGATCCCGCCCGCCGGTATCCCTCCGCCGCGGAATTTGGCGCGGACCTCCAGCGGTTTCTCGACCACGAACCCGTCACCGCCCGCCCGCCCTCGACGGCTTATCTGACGGCACGCTGGATTCGCCGGCACCGGCTGGGTTTTGCCGCGGCCGTGGTGAGTGTCGCGGCCCTGGTCGGCGGGGCGGTGGTCGCCGGCTGGCAGGCGGTGAAAGCGAAACAGGCACAAATTGCCGCCGAAGCCCAGACTTCGCGTGCCGTGCAGGCCGAGACCCGCGCCCGCGAGACCGCAGCTTTCCTAACTGGCCTGCTGGACGATGCCGCCGAGGAAATCGACCGCGGGCGCAATCCGGAAGCGCTGCAGCGGGCCCTCGACCGCAGCGCCCGGCCTCTGCAGGAGCTCGCCTATGATCCGGAACTGCAGAGCATGCTCCTCCAGCGGGTCTCCGGTCTGTATTCCACCATGGGGGATTGGAAAACCTCCCTCAATCTCATGGAAACCCGGGCCGCCGTGCTGTCCAAGGTGCATGGACCGGCCAGTGCCGGGGCGCTGGAAGCGGAGCTGGAATACTTGAAGCTCCTGACAGATCAGGGATCGCGCACCGCTGCCCCACCACGGCTGGAGGTGCTCCAGGCAAGGCTCGAGTCATTGGGCCGGCGGGGCAGCCCCTTCTGGTTTGACGTGCAGCGGGAACGGGTCCGGGTCTGGCTGAAGCTGGGCGAAGGCCGGAAAGCCCTGGCGCTTTCCAACGAGACCATGGCCATGGCTGACCATTTCAAACCGGATGAGGGAGCCTTGGTTTATCTGCAGCTCTCACACTCCGCAGCCCTTGAGGAGGCAGGGGACTATCCAGCGGCTGAGCAGGTGCTGATGCAATGCCGGCGTTCCTCCAACGGGCGGATCCACTCCACTGTGTTCAACCGGTTGATTCACCTGCTGAAACGCCAAGGCGATCACGCCCGGGCCGCCGGACTGCTCCGGAAGCGGATCGCCAGCGATCGGAAAATGGTGTCTGCGAAGAACACGGACCCGGTCCCCTTGCTCAATTGGCTGAGTGAATTTGAAAGTGATTCCGGGCAGCATGATTCCGCCATCGGGCACGCCCGGGAAGCCTTGGATCTGGTCCTCGCACGCGGACTCCCCGGGGAGGGCGATCCCGACCGATCCGATGCCGGCGATTGCCTGCGTGCCCTGGCCATGGCGGAAAGCGCTGCCGGGCGGCACGAGGAGGCCATCGGGCACGCCCGGGAAGCACGCCGCAATGCCACCGGGCAGGGGCACCGCGCCGTGCTCATGAAGGCCATTACCTGCGAAGCCAGGGTCCATCAGGCGGCCGGTCAACTGGAAAAATCCTATCAATGCTACCGCGAATGCCACGCACTGCGCCAGGAACGTCTCGCCAACTACCGGAGCCGTACCACCAACCTGGAACCCATGTGGCGCATCCGCATGGAGCAGCGCCGTTGGGAGGAAGCCATCGCCCTCATTTCCGAAATGTGGCCTCAACCGGAAGTGGATGATGCCAGTGCCCAGACGGATGTCGATTATCTCGGCCGCATCGCCGGATTCGGACTGGAGGCCTGGGCCGCCAGGCAGCAGGCCCAGCCGGAAGCCAAGCCGCCGGCAGCCCTGCCCCTATGGCAGGAGGCCGCCGCCGCCCTCGCCCGCGCGGGCAACGAGCCGGAGGGCATCGCACCGGCGAAACAGTAATGCCGTGCGCCCTCGTTTTGCCGGGTTGGTGAACTCCATTTTCTGAACGACATCGGTTCCAACTTGGGCCAGCGGTCGTGACCAGCAGCCTGCCACCATATCCCGCCGGAATAACCGGCCGGACGGCGGGCTTGTGAGGAGGCTCAGACGAGATCCCAGCCTTTGCGGTACTCGCGTTTGGTGAAGCGGGCGGCCTCCGGGGTGCCCGGGCATTCCATTTTGGCCGCATCCCACACCAGTTTCTTTCCGGTGCGGAACGCGACGTTGCCGAGGTGATTGGCTTCGGTGAGGGCTCCGCTGTATTCGAAGTTGCAGGTGGTGGGTCCGCCGCTCCGGCAGGCTTCCAGCCATTCCTTGTGGTGTCCGGGGCTCTCCGGGATGCGCGGACCGGGATTCTGATAGTCCTTGAATTGCTCCTCCGGCAGCAACAGGTGCCGGCCGTAATCGGCCAGGAGCATGCCTTTATCGCCGATGAACAGCGCGCCACTGTCCCACTGCGGGATTTTTTTCTCCGTCCACGCGGCGGGCCGCAGCTCCCCTTGATACCAGGTCAACTGGCAGGCCGGCATGTCGCCGCGCGGGCCGTAGGCATAGGTGGCGGACATCGTGGCCGGAGCCAGTTCCGCATGCGCCGGGCCGCCGCTGGCCTCAATCGTGAGCGGGGCATCCAATTTCAGGGCCCAGAAGGGAAGGTCATTCCAGTGCGAGCCGAGATCGCTCATGGTCCCGCTGCCAAAGTCCCACCAGCGATACCATTTGGGCCCGGGGAAATAGACTTCGTGAAACGGACGTTTCGGAGCCGGCCCGAGGAACAAATCCCAATCGAGAAACGGCGGCGGGGTCTGCGCTTCCGTGGGCCGGCCCGTGACATACACGATGTCGCCATTCCTTTTCGCGGCCTCCTGACTCTGCAATCCCCAGGCCCGGCCGACCCAGACGTGGCATTCCCTGACCGGACCGATGGCCCCGCCCTGGAT
>JAYUWQ010000869.1:0-2998 GCA_043753485.1 bacterium | reverse complement strand
GCCGTTCCTCGCTGACGAGCTCTCCGGCGAGATACTCCTCGGAGGTGATCAATTCGCGGGTAGAGAGGACGGCTGACATGATGAGCAAATTACTCCCGACGGAGAAATCGTCAATCTCCAGGTTTTCCAGCAAGGCCGTTCCTGCCCTATGGAGAGTGGTTTTGCAGTCCGCCCTGGCAGCCTTGGTTGCTCAAAGTTATGGCTCTGCCGATGCTTTGGGGCGGACTACAAGTCCGCGCTCCATTACCCCCGCACCTGGCCGGTGCCGGTGACCTGGTATTTGTAGCTGGTCAGCTCGGGGAGGCCCATGGGGCCGCGGGCGTGGAGTTTGTCGGTGCTGATGCCGATCTCGCAGCCGAAGCCGAATTCGCCGCCGTCGTTGAAACGGGTGCTGGCGTTCCATAACAGGACGGCGCTGTCGATTTCGTTCATGAACCGGGCGGCGTTGGCGGGGTCTTCGGTCACGATGACTTCGCTGTGGCGCGAGCCATAGGTGCGGATGTGGGCGATGGCTTCGTCGAGGCTGCTGACGGTTTTGACGGACAGGGCGAGGTCGAGGTATTCGGTGCGGTAGTTTTCTTCCGTGGCGGGATGGACCACGTCAGGGAAAAGTCCCGTCAGGACAGCATCGCCATACACTTTGACGCCGGCGGCCTGCAGGATGGGGATGATTTGTGGGTAAAAGCGTTTCGCCACGCTTTCGTGGACCAGCAGCGTTTCGGCGGCGTTGCAGGCGCTGGGCTTTTTAGTCTTGGCGTCGAGGAGGATTTTCTCGGCCATGGCCAGGTCGGCGGAGGCATCGACAAAGACGTGGCAGATGCCGTCGTAATGTTTGATGACGGGCATCCGGGCGAGGCGCACCACGGTTTCGATGAGGCCTTTGCCTCCGCGTGGAATGATGAGGTCGAGATACTCGTGCATCTCCGCGAGGTGCTGCACGCTTTCGCGGTCGGTAAAAGGCACCAACTGAATGCTGTGGGGCGGCAGACCGGCCGATTCGCCACCGGCCTGGAGGGCGGCGGCGATGGCGGTGTTGCTATGAAAAGCCTCGCTGCCACCCCGCAGGATGGTGGCATTGCCGCTCTTGAAGCAGAGCACCGCGGCGTCGCTGGTGACGTTGGGGCGGCTTTCGTAGATGATGCCGATGACTCCGATGGGCACACGGACCTTGCGCATTTTCAAACCGTTGGGCCGTTCCCAGGACGCGAGTTCCTCCCCCACCGGATCAGGCAGGTCAACCACCTCCCGCACCCCCTGCGCCATGGCGGCGACACGGGAGGGATTCAGCAGCAGGCGGTCCAGCATGGCGGCGCTGAGGCCCTTGGCCTGTCCGGCTTCGAGGTCCCTGGCATTGGCCGCGAGGATCCCGTCGGCACACGCTTCCAAGGCCTCCGCCATCGCGGTGAGGATGCGATTCTTCGTAGCGGCAGGCAGCACCGCGAGACTGCGGCTGGCTTCAAGGGCCTGACGGCCGAGTTGATGAATCTGATCGCGCAGGGACATGTTATTTCTTGGTTTCCGGTTCCGCCTTGGCGCGGCTCTCGAGCTTCTCCAGTTTCTTTTCCAATTCCTCCGTCTTCTGCGTCAGGTCCTGGACTTTTTTCCATGCTTCCTGCGTCTGGACGGGAGCAGTGAGGGCGGCCTCGATTTTTGTCATGGCCTCCGCTGCGGCACTGGCCGAGGGATTGCGTTTCACCGAGGCCAATCCCCGCAGCACCGGCAGGGAGCGGGGATCCCCCAGCAGGCCGAGGGAACGGGCCGCTGCGGTGCGTACGATTTCCCGGTTATCGGTCAGGTAACCACTCAGGAAAGGCTGCACGCCGGGGTCTTTGGTGTCGCGGCTGAGAAAGGCCACAGCTTCCAGCGCCTGGCCAAGTTCCTTCTGCTGGAGCCGGCGGCCCGGCTGGCTCAGCCACTCCTGCAACGCCGGAACGGACTCGGTGCGATTTTGCCCCCGGAGTGCTCCGACCGCCGCTACCGCCACCATTTCCTGATAGGAAGCCACTTTCAAAAACGGCAGCACATCCTGCTGTGGCCACGCCGCGAAACTGGACACAATTTTGGCGAGAATCATGGGATTCCGCTCCGTCCCCGCGAGAGCCACCAGCGCGGCCTGGGAGTTCGGATGATACAAGGCGGCAACTCCTTCCACGACGGCCATCCGGACCCGTTCGTCCGGCTGGGCCAGTTGGGTGATCAAAGTGGCCCGGGCCTCCGGGGTGCCGATTTTTGCCAGAGCCTGCACGGCTTTCTCCCGGATGGCGTGGTGTTCATCCTCCTCCGCGACCTCACCGAGTTGCTTTACGGTGGCATCGTCTTTTTTGGCCGCGAGCGACTCAACCGCACGCCAGCGGCTCTCGAAGTCCGCCTTGAGCTGGCGCTTCAGCAGTTCCGGCGGCGGGGTGAAGTCCCACTTGGCGAGGATAGTGAAATCAGGATCCAGCCCCACCATCTCGGGCTGGGCCGGCAGCGCGAAATAAAAGGATTCCTCCGCTTTGCTGACTGTGACCGAGAACTCCTTGGTTTCGGTTTTACCGTCCACCGGCACGGAAAACCGCACCGGCACCGGCAGGCGGAATAACAGAACTTCCGAATCCACTTTTTGCGTCTGCCGGATCGTCACCCGGGCTTGTTTGGTCTCCGCATCCCAGGCATAGTCGGCCTTCAATTCCGGCACCCCGCCGTGATGCACCCATTGGTCGAAAAACTGATCCAGCGAGCGGCCGCTCACTTCCTCCATGATATCCTGCAGGTCATCCGTGGTCACGATGCCATTCCGGTGGCGTTCGATGTAAAGGCGGATGGCTTTTTGATAGGTCGCCTTGCCCAGCTGGCTGCGCAGCATATGCAGCACCCATGCCCCTTTTGGATAGGCCCGGCTGTCGAACTGCTGCATCGGCTCGCCGTAGTCGCGCCAGACGATGGGCCGCCGGTCCTTGGATTCAATCACCCGGTCGGCCGACTTGTGCAGCCCGGCGAGGAAGCCATCGCGGCCATT
>JAYUWQ010000868.1:0-3000 GCA_043753485.1 bacterium | reverse complement strand
TGTCTGGATAGTGGCAGGAACGGGGAATCAGGATGGTCCCGGACCTGCGGAATATTTCGAAAATAGAAATACCAACCCCCCACGCAAGAGGAAACTGGTTTGGGAGCTTTTTTTTGCTCCGCTCCGCCCGGTTCCCGCCCCCGGGATACGGTGCAGGAATGCTTCCTGGACTTTTCGTCAAGGCCCGGGCCGCGCCCGATTCTGCCGCTCAATTCCGGTCAACCGCCACGATTTCCCCGCACCGGACGGGTAATCAGGACCACGGAAGCCAGGATGAGCACCCCGGCCACCGCCACCGCACGCGGGAGCGTTTCCTTCAGCACGAGATGCCCAAGGAGCACCGCGACGAATGGATTCACGTAAGCGTAGGTCGAAACCCGGGCCGGAGTGCTGACTTGGAGCAGCCAGACGTAGGCGGTGTAACCGACCAATGATCCGAAGATCGTCAGATAGAGGAAGGCCCAGGCGGATGCCTCCGTGACCGTGGAAGCCTGGAAACGGTGCCCCTCTCCCATCAGAATCCCAGTCAACAGTTGCAGCACGCCCCCCGCCAGCATCTGCATTGCGACCGTCATCAGGGCCGATTCCGGCTTGGCCGAATGCCGGGAATAAACCGATCCCAGGGCCCAGCAAAAGGCGGAAGCCAGCAGCACCATCGCTCCCAACGGGTCCGTGGCCCGCTGACCGAGGGAATTCCGGCTGGCCATGATCAGCACGACCCCGGTTCCTCCAGCAGCCAATCCCAGCCAGACCAAGCCGCCAGGACGACGCCCGCCCGGGCGGAGCCAGTCCACCAGCATGATCCAAAGCGGCACCGAGGCCACAATCAGGGCGGAAACGCCGGAGGGCACCCTGCCCTGCGCCCAACTGACCCCGCCATTTCCAGCAAGCAGCAGCAGCCCTCCCACGATGACAGCACTGCCCCACTGGGCCCGGGTCGGCGGCAATGCTCCGCGTCGCCGCAGCACCATGTAAAGAAAACTTCCCGCCAGCACAAACCGCGAACCGGCCATCAAAAAAGGCGGGATGCTCTGCACCGCGATGGTGATCCCGAGGTAAGTGGATCCCCAGATCAAGTAGACTGCGGCAAAAGCCGCCAGCACCAGCCCCAGCGGGGCCTTGCGCGCCACCACAGGCGGAAGCCCCACGGGATCAACCAGCGGAGGGGAGAAGGAAATGGATTCATTCATCGGGAACTGCCCTATCTTAAAACAACCAGACCCTCCGTCAATGCCTGCAGGACCACCGGCCAGCCGCCCCGCAAGGGCAGATAGCCGCCTTGGGGCACCACGATATCGCCTGTGGCCGGCGTCTCCGTCACCCAGACGGTCCCTCGCTCCACCATAATGCCGGAAACCTGGCTGTCACGGTCCAGCCGGATGACCTTGCCCGGGCTCAGATGGATTGACCTTGGAACCGCTCGTTCAGGCTCTGCGGTGCCGGTGGTCCGGAAATCCTTTGGCGCGGCCGGCCGGCCGTCGGCAGCAGGAAAATGGGGAAAGGCCGGCAGGCATGGGAAAACGATGCGCTTCATGCATTCAACCTGCCATCGTTTGCCTGGTTTAACAGATGCAGCCCATCCGCTTTATTGCTTATACAGATTTTATTTTTCAACATCTGTGCAATCTGTATTTCCCGCCATCTGTATCTGGCTCCTTTGCCCTCCAGCCTGGATCATTCTCCCATGCCCGCCACTCCCACCCCCGAATCAGGCCCGCTTTACCTCCGCTTGGCTGGTGTGCTGGAAGGGATGATCCAGCATCAATCCCTCGGCCCGGGCGACCGCCTGCCTTCGATCCGCCAGTTCGGCCGCCAGCAGAAGGTCAGTGTTCCCACCGCGATGAATGCTTATGCCACGTTGGAAGATCGCGGACTGATCGAAGCCCGCCCCAAATCCGGTTATTTCGTAAAGATCCTCCAGGCCGATATTGTCAGGACCCCGGTGTGGGACCGCCAGATCCGGAAGGTCACGGACTTCGCCAATCTGGACCCGTTGGACACCATCCTTTCCGACCACAGCGACCCGGCCTTCGTGCCCCTGGGAGCCGCTTTGCCCAGCCCGGAATTATTGCCGGGAGACAAACTCGCCCGCGCCATGGGCGCCATCGCCCGCCGCACTCCGGGAGCCGGCCTCGGCTACGACGTGGTGCCCGGCAGCGAAACCCTGCGCCGAGAACTCGCGCGGCGCTCCCTCGACTGGGGCTGCGCCTTCCAACCGGAGGATTTCATGATCACCAACGGCTGCACCGAAGCCATCTCCCTCGCCTTGCGCGCCACCTGCACGCCCGGCGATACCGTGGCAGTGGAGACGCCCACTTATTTCGGCATCGCCAGCACCTTGCGCGATCTGCAGCTGAAAGCCCTGCCGATCCCGGTGGACAGTGTGAATGGATTGGATCTCGATACCCTCGCGGGGGCCCTCCGGAAAACCAAAATTTCCGCCTGTGTTCTGATTCCCAACTTCCAAAACCCCGTCGGCTCCCTCATGCCAGAAGCTAGGAAGAAAGCCCTGATCGAATTGCTGGCGCCGCGCGGCATTCCTATCATCGAAGACGATATCTACGGCGACCTCCAACACCAGGGCAGCCGCCCGCGCTGTCTCAAAGCCTTCGATCCGGACGGCTCCGTTCTGCTCTGCGGTTCTTTTTCCAAGACGCTCGCGCCGGGCTATCGGGTGGGTTATATCGTGGGCGGGCGTTGGCAGGAACGCTTACTGCGGCTGAAGAAAAACAGCTCGCTCGCCAACGCCACCCTGCCTACTCTGGCCGTAGCAGAATTTCTCAAACACGGGGGCTACGACCGCCACCTGCGCACCCTGCGCCAGGCTTACCGCAGCCAGGTGGAACGCACCCGGGAAGCCGTCGTCGCCAGCTTCCCGGAAGGGATCGGCCTCTCCCGGCCTCAGGGAAATTTCGTGCTTTGGTGCGAACTTCCCGCCCAGGTCGATTCCATCGAACTTTGGAAACAAGCCCGCCGCGCCGGGATCAGCCTCGCCCCCGG
>JAYUWQ010000867.1:0-7665 GCA_043753485.1 bacterium | reverse complement strand
TTCCCCGCATGTCAGACGCGCGTTTCAGTGCTGGAAAAACCCTCATGCAGCGTCCGTGGATCCCAACCGAAAGTCAAATCGATCAAATTGGAGAAAATCAGGGTATTTTACAAGTGCTCCGGACCGGCTGCTAACGGTGGACCGCACATGGCGCTCCTGACTCTTTCCAGGCACTCTGCCGGACCGGCATTGGTCAGGCCTGGTTCCTGACTCCTCGCCCCGCCGTGGCCTTTTCCCCTGCTAGTCCCTTCCTGGGATTCTCTTGGGCCGATGCATTACCAAAGGGGGCGGCGGTTTGGACCTTCCCGGATCTGGTCGGCACGATATCTCATTTTTGAGAAAACGGGAGCTGAAAGCAGCCGGTCCAATGATATTGCCAGGAACGGGATGAATCGTTGTCGGGCAGGATTAGAAATTCCCCAAAAACAATTTATGTAATTACCATAATAAAATTTTGACTACCAAGCTTTGCCAACGCCCAAAAAAATATGAAACCGACCGTGGAAACCAGCAGAAACGAAAGCTTGGTTTACCATGCAAAGCACGGCGTTTTATCCTGAGCCAAGCTCATCGCTCCAAACGGCTAGTTTCGTAATCTACTGATTTTTAACGACTGGGGCTAAGAAAAAGAATCTTGACTATTCAGGCGTCGATCCCAATATCAGGCAAATTCCCTACTAAGCATAAGGCAAATACCTACACTTAATTAATCATCCACCTTAGGTATTGATGCGGCTTGGACTGTTTCAGCGACTGAATCATCCTGTCTCATATATTATCAAAATCCTAAAATTCATTACAATTGTCAATCTCTTACGGAGCTTTGCCGCCATCCGCACCCCCCGATTTGAAACTTCATCCACTCCTCACGCCCGCCTTTTCCATTCTGCTCACGCTGCTTCTTTGCGGGGTGGGTGAAGCGCAATCCCTTGGAACCGTGACTCTGGCATGGGGTGCCAACCCGGAGTCTGATGTCACGGGCTACCGGCTGCTTTATGGCACCACCAGCGGTGACTACACCCAAACCGTCGATGCCGGGAGTTCTACAGTGGCCACGGTGGCGAATTTGGTCCCGGGTACCCCCTATTTTTTTGCGGCGACCGCCTATAACAGTGCAGGCCTTGAAAGCCTGCCATGCCCCGAAATCATCGTCGTATCCGGGAACAATGCTCCGGTGGTTTCCTCCCTCGCCAGCCTGACGATCAACCAAGATTCGTCCACCGGAGCGCTGGCCTTTACCGTGGGAGACACGGAAACCGCTGCCGGCAGCCTCACGATGACGAGCAGTTCCTCCAATCCGGCGCTGGTGCCCCAGGCCAGTATCGCGATTGGCGGCAGCGGGGCCAACCGGACCGTGACCGTGACCCCGGCCGCCCAGCAGCACGGCACCGTCGTCATCACCCTAAGCGTCAGCGACGGCACGGCGACCACCTCCAGCAGTTTCATCCTGACCGTCACCGCCGTCACTGATTCCCCAGTGGTTTCCACTGTCGCCAGCCTGACCATTAACGAAGATTCGTCCACCGGAGCGCTTGCCTTCACCGTGGGAGACGCCGAGACCGCTGGCGGCAGCCTCGCCGTGACAGGCAATTCCTCCAATCCGGCGCTGGTTCCCACTGCCAGCATCGCCTTCGGCGGCAGCGGGGCCAGCCGGACCGTGACCGTGACCCCGGCCGCTCAGCAGTATGGCACCGCGGTCATCACCCTCAACGTCAGCGACGGCTCAGCGACCACCTCCAGCAGTTTCCTCCTGACCGTCAACGCCGTCAATGATGCCCCGCTGGTTTCCACTGTCGCCAGCCTGACCATCAACGAGGATTCGTCCACTGGAGCACTGGCCTTCACGGTGGGTGACGCCGAAACCGCTGCCGGCAGCCTCACGGCAACTGGCAGTTCCTCCAATCCGGCGCTGGTGCCCCAGACCAATATCGCGATCGGCGGCAGCGGCGCCAGCCGGACCGTGACGGCGACCCCGGCCGCCCAGCAGAATGGCACCGCCGTCATCACCCTCAGCGTCAGCGACGGCACGGCGACCACCTCCAGCAATTTCCTGCTGACCGTCAACGCCTCCGTTTCTCCTGCTTTGTGGGAAATAGTGGCACTGGCAGGGGATTTGGCCCCTGGTGCCAGCGGATCGCACTTTTCGTCCTTTGCCTCTGGAGTAAGGAGTGACGGCCCCGGCAATGCGGCATTTCGCGCCGGTCTGGATTCGGCCTTGGGCAGCAATGGCGGGGTGTGGGCGGAAACAAACGGTCTGCTGGAGCTGATCGCCCGGCAGGGCGGTGAAGCGCCCGGGGTGACGGGCGGCCGGTTTGGCGCTTTTGAGGCAAGCCCCTGGTGGAGCGGCACAGGGCATCTGCTGCTCCAAGCGAAACTACAGACCGGGTCTGGTGGAGTAACTCTTTCCGATGATGGCGGGTTATGGCTTAAATCCCCGTCTGGTCCGCTCCAGCTGGTGGTCCGGGAAAACGGTCAGGCCCCCGGTCTCGCCGCTGGGGCCCGGCTCCAGCAACTCGTCAGCAACGCTGTATTGGGAGGCGATGGCCGCTACGCCTTCACCGCTATCCTTAAAACCAACAAATCCCTGGGAATCTCCAACGAAAATAATTCGGGGCTTTGGACGAATTTCCAAGGTCTTCCCCTGCTGCTGGCGCGTGAGGGAGCGGCAGCGCCCGGCACCCGGAACGGAGAATCGTTCGACACCTTGACCAGTGCCCTGATTTCCGCCAATTCGTCCGGTCAGATGGCTTTCCTGACTCTGCTGAAGCAAACATCCGGAGTCACCTCGGCCAACCGGTCGGGCATCTGGATGTGGGACGGCGCGCAACTGGCGCTGATCGCACGTGGCGGCGATCAGGCCCCCGGCACTCCCGCGGGAGCAGTTTTCAGCCAGCCGGGAACTCCACTCCTGCGCGATGCCATGCTGGTGTTCCATGCCACTCTGACCACCACTGGCGGAGGGGTGACCAGTTCCAATGATACCGGAATTTGGATCCTTGAAGATGGCGCGGTCACGCTGCTGGCCCGGGAGGGATCCGCCGCCCCCGGCGCGCCGTCCGGGGCCGTCTATCACGCCTTGCCTGCACGGCTCGCCGGGAATGATGCCGGAGACCTTATCTTCCCTGCGATATTGCGCGCCGGCAACGGAGTGGACACTTCGAACGACGGTGGGCTCTGGGCCCGCTCACCCTCCACGGCGAATGCCCTCACGCTCATTGCCCGCGAGGGTCTCCAGGCACCCCAAACCCCCACCGGTGCAGTCTTCACGACTTTCGGCACAGCGCTGGTTTCCGGCGGCGGCCGGGAGGCTTTCTTAGGGAATCTCCTGCAGGGCCAAGGCGGCGTGACGGTCGCGAACGACCGGGGTCTCTGGATGCGTGCCACGACTGGTGGAATAAATCTGGTGCTGCGCGAGGGCGACATGGTGGCGGTGTCCCCCACGGACCTCCGCAGAGTAGCAGACATCACTCTTGACGATTCCTCGGAAGCCAGCGCCGCCTCTTTCAACAGTGGTGATTCCATCAAAATCCTCGTAGTCTTCACGGACGGTTCCTCCGCCATTTTGAGCTGCGACGCTCCCTGAAAAACCGTCTTTCCCACAGCTGTGCCAGCCATTTCCGGATAGCCGGAGCCCGGCCGGGGTTGACCCGCTGCGCCATTATTCCGATGAAGGCGCAGCGTGCTGGCGGGAACCATGGGAACTGCGGGCCACCCTTGGAAACAACAAAGGAGCGTTTAAGACCTTCCCCTTGCCGCAGCGGTGGATGAGTTCATGGTAACTCCCACTCTTTCTCCTCACGACTTCTCCATGGCCCGGATTTATCTCCGCATTCTGGCATCCCTCTTCGCACTCACGGTGCTGGCGGGGACGGTGCTCGGAGTGTACTACGTCTACAAGGAAACCTACCTGCCGGAGAAAGAACGGACCCAGGAAGTACGCGCCCTGCTGACGACGACAGCACCCAAAGCGGATCCCGGCAAAAAACAATTCGATCACGCGATGGAACTGATTCGTCAGGGTGAGTTGGAGGCGGCGCGGCGCCTGCTGACGGAGATTACCGAAGTGTATCAGGATTCCGCCCGCTACCAGGATTCCCGCCGGGTGCTGGGAGAAATGAATCTGGACCGGCTGTTTTCGCGGATTCCGATGCCCGGCAAACTGGAATACACCGCCGCCCGCGGGGATAGCCTGCAGCTGATCGCCCAGCGCTTCCGCACCACCCTTTCCTACATCAAACGGGTCAATAATCTGCTCGGCCATGTGGTTCACCCGGACGACCGGTTGATTGTCTATCCACTCGATCTGAGCCTGCAGGTGGATCTCGGGAGCAAACGGATCACCGTGCTCAAGGAGGGCCGGTATTTCAAGGATTATGCCATCGCCGGGATGCATCTGCCGTATCCCAGCCTGCCGGAACAGACCGCGGTGGCCGATAAACCAGCGTGGATTGACAACAAAAAAATCCAACCTACGGACGAACGTTACCCCAGCTCCCGGAAGTGGCTGCAAACTGTCAGCAAACCGGGCCGGCCCGGCATTGTTTTCTGCACCCCGCTGCCGGAGGAAGCGGCCACTCCAGCCGGGGGCTCCGCCCCCTTGTCCGCGACGCCGGCCGGGATTTATTTGAGCGGACCGGATATCGAGGAACTGTCCACCCTGATCCGGGTTGGTGCCCCGGTGCAATTTCTCAAAAAACCTGCCCCGGCGGCCCGCAGTTGACCCGAAGCCCTGCCGCTGCCCCATCCCGAAACTTTCCTGACATGAATCCAGCCCCGCTCGAATTTGAAAAACCCATCCTGGACCTGCAACTGCAGCTGGATGAGCTCCTGAAAAAAAGTGCCGACCAGTCCATGGATGTCAGTGTGGAAGCCACCGCCATCCGCGAAAAGCTGACCCAGCTCAAGGAAACCACTTACCGGAATCTGACGGCGTGGCAGCGGGTGCAAATTGCCCGGCACCCTGCCCGGCCCTACATGCTTGATTATGTGAATCTCTGCTTCTCGGAGTTTCTCGAAGTCCATGGCGACCGCCACACGGGTGATGATCATGCGATGCCCGCCGGATTTGCCACCATCGGGGGCCGCAAAGTGCTCGTCATTGGCCAGCAAAAAGGACGCGACACCAAGGAGAATCTGAAACGCAATTTCGGCTGTGCCCACCCGGAAGGCTATCGCAAGGCCCTGCGGCTGATGCGTCTGGCTGAGAAATTCCAACTTCCCATCGTCAGCCTGATCGATACCCCCGGCGCCTACCCTGGGGTGCAATCCGAGGAGCGGAATATTGCGGAAGCGATTGCCTTCAACCTCCGGGAAATGATGACCCTGAAAACCCCCATCATTGCCATCGTGCTCGGCGAAGGCGGGTCAGGCGGGGCTCTCGGCATCGGCGTCGCCGACCGCGTTTTGATGCTGGAAAATGCCTACTACTCCGTCATCAGTCCGGAAGGGTGTGCCGCCATTCTCTGGAAGCACCGCCAACATGCACCTGAAGCAGCGGAGGCCCTCAAGCTGACGGCTTCCGATCTCGCCCGGCTCGGCATTGTGGATGAAGTCATCGCGGAACCCACCGGCGGCGCCCACTATGACCTGCCGGCCACGGCGGCGCACGTCAAAGATGCGATTCTCCGGCACCTCGCTGCGCTCCAGTCTGCCAAACCGGCCGCCCTGCTGCGCGACCGCTACGCCAAATTCCGGCGCTTTGGAGTCGTGGAAGAGTCGGCCAGCGCCTGATGCCGCACTTCACATGACGACGCGCCCGGGAGAACTGTTAGCCAGAGTGATGCCGCAGAGAAGTGTGGCAACGGCCCTGTCCTCAGGAAGCGAGGGCATGGCCCAGCGTCGGAATCACCCAGGCGACTTTGGTCAAACCGCTGGCGCGTTCCTCCACCCGCTGCACATCGGTCATGAGGATCTTCTGGATCATCTGGGTCTCCATCTGGCGGATACTGGGGAAGGCGGTGGCGATTTCCTTCATCGGGTGGTGATATTCCACCAACCGGAAGCCGGCCTGCGGGTCATACTCCACTTCGGCACAATATCCTTCCAGATTGCGCAGTTTGGCGAAAGCAGTGGTTCGTTCCGAAATGGAACCGCCTTTAACTTTTTTCAGATAGGCCTCGGTCTTTTTGGCAAAGTGATTGAAGAGCAATTTGTCCGGCGCGCTGGGTCCATAGATCTGCTGGATGGAATGGAGGATTTCCAAGGTCATTTCATTGCCTGCCTCGGGATAAAAGGCGGCGGCTTTAGGGGTCAGCCGGTAGAGTTTTTCCGGACGGCCCACCTCGCCGGGACGGCGCCAGGTATCCAGCAATCCCTTCTTTTCCAACTCCAGGCAGTGCTGTTTCACGCCCATATAGCTCATTTTCATGGCCTTGGCCAGCTCTTTGACCGGAAGTCCGGTCGAGCGTTTGAGGAGATCAAGAATCGCAAAAGTTTGCGGCTTCGCGATATCTCGGGCAATTCTTAAAAACATAGCTTTTGCAATTGATTTACAGGCACTTGGGAAGTACTGAATACTAGTAAAGTTCATCGAATTATGCGAATGATTTTTTATGGGAATGAGCAGGAATCTGGGACGGTGGCGCATTATGACGAATCCGTTACTTTTTTAGCTTAACTTGGGGATGCGGTTATTCCCCGGGAATATAGGCTTCCAGCCACCACTCCAATCCGCATGACTTCCCTCCGACTCTGCCTCGCGTTCCTGATCTCCTTTGCCCTGCCGGCTTTTGCCCAACCCGGTAGTTTTGGCAACCTGCTGGGGGAAGCTGAGGCCAAACCCAAAGAAGTCACCGCCAGCCTAGAGGCCGGAGCCACTGCTTTGGTGCCGGGTCAGCCGCTGGATGTCGCCCTTAAATTGGTTCATCCCGAACATTGGCACACCTACTGGCTGAATCCGGGAATCGGCGTCCCGACCTCCCTCAAATGGGACCTGCCTGCCGGATGGACCACGACGCCACTGGTCTGGCCAGTCCCGCAGGTAAAAAGTTCCGAACTCGGGAACATGCATATCTACGAGGGAACTACTTATCTTTTCACCACCCTCACGCCTCCCGCGACCCTTCCTCCCGGCAATTCAATTACTCTGAAGGCCAGCGCCAAGTGGCTGGTTTGCGACGAAGGCTCCACCTGCAATCCCGGCGGCACGGAGCTGTCCTTGACCCTGCCAGCCGCCGCCGCGGCTGAGCCGGTGCCTGCCATCCAGGCTGAACTGGCCAAAGTGCAGGCGGTCCAAGCCAAAATCAGCCCCGCGTGGCAGGTCAAGCTGGATCCCAAATGGACATTGACCCTGACTCCCGGTGAGGGGGCCAACCCCGATCCCGGAGAAATCTACTTTTTCGATCACACCAAGGCGGTGACCACCGAACCACCGGTCATTACCCGGGAAGGCAACGTGATCCGGCTCGCCCTCAAGCCATCCGACGAGGAATCCACTGACTCCCCAGCTGGTTTTGTCCATGCCTCCAAAGGCTGGCTGAAGGATGGCACCGTCCCCTCTCTGGCAGTAGGGCCTGCCGCGGCAACAGGGCCAACCGCCACCCAAAGTATGGGACCGGCCCCGGCCATCAACGCGGCCCAACCGCCCCGGATTGGTTTCCTGGTCGCGCTGGCCAGCCTGTTTCTGGCTGGCATGATTCTGAATCTGATGCCCTGTGTCTTCCCCGT
>JAYUWQ010000866.1:0-3006 GCA_043753485.1 bacterium | reverse complement strand
ACCCATGGTGGCTCCCACCTGGACATCTGTCAGCTTCACACCTGGCAGAGTGAAACCGCCGCCCAGCACTGACAGATCCAGGGCCAGCTGGTCGGGACGCAGCACCGGACCCACGAACTTCATGACAGCCCGGTCCGCCTGCCACGCGGCCTTTCCGGAAGGCACGCCCCAGAAGGCGAGGGTTTCCTGACTGATTTTATCCAGCTGCACCGTGGCGTCCGCGGTGACGCCGGTAAACCATCCGCCGGACCGGCCTTCCACCGATAGATGGGTGGCGCCCTGCCGCGCCGCGAGGGAGAAACCGGCCTCGTCCGATGCCAATTTGGCCACATCCACCATCAGGCGCTCCAACACCGTATCCGGCCACAGAGTGGTTTGTTCCAAGGTCAGGGTGGTCGGGGTGAGATGGGTGATGCCTCTGAGACCGTGCAGCACCGGGGTGCCCGGCAGGTCCAGTTCTTCCGCTTCAATGAAGCCCGGTTTTGCGGGATCAAGCATGAGGGAGAAACGCCGCACCACCAGCTGATGATTCGGCAGCCGCAGCCGGAGGGTGAGATTATCGATCTGAACCGCGGGTAGAACCACCGTGGGCAAGGTGGGTTTGCGTTTCGGCCCGGGGGGCCGGCTCCCCGCGGGCTTCGCCTCGGGCAAGGTCAGATCGAATTCCACTTCGAGATTTTGCACCACGAGGCTTTTCAGCGCCGTTCCGGGTCCGGTGCGGCGCCACGCTTGGAGATCGTAGTCAAATGCGGCATGCTGGAGCGTGACGGACCGCAGTTGCGAGGTGGCGCTGCCGGTAAGCTTGAGATCGTCCACCACCAGTCCATTGAGCAGGGAACCGGAGGTCTTCCATTCTCCGGTGATCCCTGACTTCGCCAAGGCCGAGCCTCCGAAGTGATGGATCGCCCAATGTCCGAGGGGGCGGTGGAATAAAACCAAACTGAGCAGCAGCAGGCCGGCCACGAGAAGAGCACGCCGCACCCAGCGCCTACGGGGGCGGGGCGGCACCGGAGAAGCCGAAGTGGGGGGAGCAGCGGACATGAACACCCTGAGCCTGACTCAGAACGGGACAAGATCAAACGCCATACCTCCTCCATCTCCCAAGGAAAACACCTGGCAGGCCGGCTGCCTCTGTGAAAGGATACCACGTTTTCCCACCGTTCTTCCCTTCAACGCCATGTCCGATCCAGACTCCCCACCGCCCGTCGCCGCTCTCCCTGTCCAGCCCGCCCTTTCTGAAGACCACGCTGCCCTGCACGAACCGGGATCCAGTCCCCACTCCATCACCATCCGCGTCTGGCCCACCATCCCGATCCTTTACCCCATGGCCATCGCCGCCCTGATTTGCGGTATCTTCAGCATGTTGTTCGGCATCGATGGCGAGCTGAAACGCCTGTCCAATCCTCCTGCTGCCCAGACGGTCACCCAGGTCGACGGCACCAAAGCATCCATCATCACTTCCGAACAACACGAAGTGAAATACACGGAGATGGCCGAAAAACTGAAAGTCGAGCAGGTCATCGCCCTCATTTTCCTCGCCGCTTTCACTTATACCATGGTGGTGGTCTGCACCGACATCATCCTGACCTGGGCCCTGCTGGGAGTTGCCGTAGCGGTGATCCTCGGCATGGGATTATTCATCCTCAATATTTACTATCAATTCCTCAACGGGTTCTTCAATTTCCTCGGCGGCTTCATTCCCATCGCGAATGCGCATTTCTACTTCGCCATCTTTGTCGTCTGGGTCATCCTCATGATCGCGGCCATCATTTATGCCCGGTTCCATTACGTTAAAATCGAGTCCAACGAAGTCATCGTGGTCGGAGGCGTGCTCGACAAACGCCGGCGTTTCTCCACCATGCGCCTCACCTACACCAAGGAAGTCTTCGACGTCTTTGAATACTACCTGCCCTTCGTGCGCTCCGGCCGGTTGGTCCTCCGCTTCCAGGGTGAGACCGAGCCCATCGTGATCGACCACGTGATGAATCTCGATGCCGTGGTGAAGAAACTGGATCACGTCACCGCCACCATGCAGGTTTCCGCCGAGTCGGGCACTTAACGCGGTTCCCCGCGCCATATTGCGGCCGCTTCCCGCTCTACCGCCCGGGTGGCGCGGAAAGCGCGGGCCGCGACCAGCAAAGCCAAGCCCCACCACGCCAAGTAAACCAAACCCGAGGTAACGGTGATGGTTTCATAGGTCCAATTCATGAAGCGGGCGGGATCCACCTCCATCAGCGGGGAGGTCCACCCCAGGTTTCCGGAATCCCAATTGTTGTTGAAGAACCGGTAATCCACCCGGTCCAGCCATGCCCAGCCCATGGTAGGGACTGGCCAGCCCCACTTCAGGAGATTCTGATTCTCCAGGGAAGCCGCCATCACGATCACGGCAACCTCCAACGCCGCCACGGTAAATAATAACAATACGTAAACGCCCAAGTGCCACGACAGACGCTTCCTGAAAAAAACCTGCCAGAGCACCAAAGGAACCGGCAACATCCCGGCAAGGGCACCCCAACCGGCGACGGCAAAAGCCCAATCCCCGGAATCCGGCTGAGAGGGCCCGGACCCGCCGTAGCGCGTTGGCAGCTGCCCGTGGAAGCGCCATGAAAAAACCAGCCCGGCCGCCAGCAGCAGGAAAAAAACAAAATTCACTCCTGAGGGCCAGCCCGGATAGAGGAAACGTCCCGCCAGACGTCCCCACCAGCCACGACGGACCATGGGCATCACCATCGCGGGCAGATTGACGGGATGTTCCAGCAGCGCCTGCAGGCCGATGATCAGCAGGGTGGCCGAGGCCAGGACGCCGGTCCACATCTGGAGCCACCACTCATTGGCCCGGCAAAACAACGCCAGCACCCCGTAGGCAAAAATCACCAACGCCCCTACCACCCGACGCCGGACCGAGCGGTTTTCCACCATCGAACCGACCTTCGAGGCCCCCACATCGAGAGCGAAAAAAACGGCGTGGGCGGCGGGCAGGAGCACCAGAAGAAAAACCCGCCATCC
>JAYUWQ010000865.1:0-3006 GCA_043753485.1 bacterium | reverse complement strand
AACTGGCATTAACGTAAAGCGTGCGCCATCGGCTCCTGCTAGTATTTGGACTGTGCCTGCTCAGCCCATTGCTCCATAAAAATAATCCCATCTTAATTTACCATGAAAAAATACATTCTAACTACACTAGTTGCATTTGGTCTTTCCGCATCAGTCCAAGCCGCAACGATTGCTATCGGAGCAGGTTTTGGAGCAACGAGCGGCATTATTCCTCAAACCGCCGGAGGGTCTCTTTTGACCGCCGGTGGATATTACATCGGCGTCGGTGTCTTTGGATCCACCCCTGTAATTAATGGTCCTGCTGATCTTTTGGCTGCAGTTACTGTCGGGTTCACAGAATTTGGCAACGCCACTTCTGCAACTAGTGGTGCTACTCAAGGCAAAATTACTGCCTCCATCACCGCCATTCCAGGTGCACCCGCGACCTTTAATACTAGGGAAATCTACCTGCTGGTTGGGAATGCTGCTACCCGGGCCTTGTCGACTGAGTTTGCAATTATGCAAGGAACTCCTACTTGGAATTTCCCTGCTGACACAGCAGCCGGTGGAGCAACAACCCTGACCGTAAGCAGCATTGCTTCCTTCAATACTATTCCTAACGCCGGAACCGAGCTCGACCTCGCTACAGACAGTGTTCGACTGGCCGCTGTTCCAGAACCAACATCTTCGGTTCTTGGTCTTCTGGCTCTTGGATTGCTTGCACGCCGCAAGCGCTAGCCGAAATCATCTGATTTAAGAATTAGAATCGCTTAAAGGACAGGTACATTGGTGCCTGTCCTTTATGCGCTTGTAGCCAAGGTCTGACGCACAAATCGCCGCCGAAATGAAAAGCTCCCCATTGAAATCTGCCGCCCGAATTGGACTAGAAATACGAGTCGTAAAACCACTCCAAATGGATTAAGTCGGAGTCTTGGTGTCCACGGGAGAAATCTCTCGCCGAACAAATGGCCGCTTAAACAGTTTGCTGGCGACAAGGCCTCAGGAGTTCTTAGTATGACTCCAGAAAAACCTAAAGAGTTTCGAACCCGAGATAATCAACGAATAAACGTCGATCGTGTAGCGGTTTAACACCGGCGCCCTTAAAAACGAACCTTTCGGGCAGAACTCAATGAGGAACATCCCCACGGCGTTTTTGGAAGGGGAGGCTTTCGCTGATGCCTAAAATCAAACTTTGGAAGGAATGGCTCTCTTTGGCCATGCGGGACAGGATGGCTTCCACGGCGGGGCGGTCGTAGGGTTCGGTGCCGCGGCCGAGGGCGTAAGTGAGCATTTTATTCACGAGGGCGTGGAGGAAGGTGTCGCGGCGGTCAGTGAGCAGAATCTGCGACAGTTCGTTGGCATTGTTGAATTTTTGACCGGTGGTGAGCACTCCGGCGGAATCGACGGGAAAATTCCCATCCTTGTCGCGCCACTGCCCGATGGCATTGAAGTTTTCCAGCCCAAACCCGATGGGATCCATCAGGGCATGGCAGGAGGCGCAGCCGGGTTTGCTGCGATGGGCTTCGAGGCGCTGGCGGACGCTTCCGGTGAGCTCGGCCTGGGCATCGCTTTCGAGCGCGGGGACGTTGGGGGGTGGCGGTGGCGGCGTAATGCCCAGGATGTTTTCCAGGACCCATTTGCCACGTTTCACCGGGGAGGTGCGGGTAGGATCGCTGGTGACGGTCAGCACGCTGGCATGCGTGAGGACCCCGCGACGGTTGGATTTGGGATCCAAGTCGATTTTTCGGAACTGGTCTCCGGTGATGTTGGGAATCCCGTAATAATTGGCGAGACGTTCGTTGACGAAAGTGTAGTCGGCCGACAGGAAATCCATCACACTGCGGTTACTCTGCACAATGAAATGGAATAACTCTTCAGTCTCCTGAAGCATGGCCTTGGCCAGGTCCGGACTGAACTCCGGAAAACGTTCCTTGTCGGGCGAGACGACCTTCAGAGTCCGCAGTTCCAGCCATTGGCCGGCAAAATTCTCCGACAAGGCCCGGGCCTTGGGATCCTGCAGCATGCGGAGCACCTGAGCAGACAAATTGGGGCGCAGCTCTTTCCGGAAGGCGAGCGAGAGCAGTTCATCGTCCGGGGTGCTGCTCCACAGCCAGTAGGACAACCGGCTGGCGAGGGCAAATTCGTCAATTTCCACGACCTTGGCCGGGTTGCTGGCCTCGGGCTGCCATTCCAAGCGATAGATGAAATAGGGAGAAACCATAATGGCCTTCATGGCGACCCGCAGGGCCCCGGCGTGATTTTCCCCCCGGCCCCGGCCGAGTTTGTAAATTCCCAGCAGGCGGTCGATCTCTGCCGGAATGGCGGCGCGGCGGAAACAGCGGTTGGCAAATTGCTGGAGGATGGCGCGGGCGCCGGCCTCGGTCTCACCGAGTTTTTCACCTGGAGTGAAAATCCGGCGCGCGGTTTCATTGAGCGGCTGTGGGTCCACCTTGAACGGGCCCTCGATTTCCAGGCTGACAATGGTCAGATTGCGGTCACCTTTCCGGGGATCGGGCGCATTGGCATCATAAAAATCATTGAGGAAACGGGTCCCGATCTTGTTGAACCCTTTGGAAAACTTCACCCGCGTCTCCACCGTTTGAGGCGCCTGGGCATCGTTGCTGGTCACATCGGCTTTGCCGACGACCTTCTCCTGGGCCAGCAATTCCATTTTCGCGGGTTCCGACCCTCCCACGCTGGACCACATTTTGGCCCGCAAGAGATACTCTCCTGCGACGAGGGCATTAAAGTCAGTGCCACATTGCCCGTTGAAGGAAAGCAGCCGGCTGCCGGCGTCGGAAAATCCCTGGCCGGTCAATTGGTCACCCGGAATTTCCGTCTTCACGGGTTCGGGTGGCGGCGGCGGGATCGCCGCACTCAGCACCCGGTCGGCCGCGATCAGATATCGCTCCATCAGAATGGGCGGCAGGGCCAGGACGTCACCGATATTGTCAAAACCATACCCGGTATCGTCCTCCGGGAAATCGTCTGCGGGCCGGATATTCACCCCCAGCAGGTCGCGCATGG
>JAYUWQ010000864.1:0-7673 GCA_043753485.1 bacterium | reverse complement strand
GTGGGTCCCTGGAAATAACCGTGGTCAAAGGCGAGCATCACGGTGCGGCCGGTCTTGGGATTGAAGACGCGGCTGAGGCGGTTTTTCAGACCCCAGTCATACTGGTGGGCGCCTTTCAGAAAGAAGCCGGGGGCTTCCTGCGGGGTGCCGGTGAAGTATTCCTTGTCCTTTTTGTCGGCGCTGCTGGTTTGGATATCGGCCATAAGATGGGTGGGTGGTGGTTGCGTTGGGTTACGGTTGCTGTGGGAGTGGTTGGGGAGGGAAAGGAAACCGTCGCGGAGACGCGGGGTTTCCCTCCCGATGAATCCAGCCGGGGCTGGACCCCTGCCATTGTGTCTGATTTTGCAGGATTGTCACCTTGGCAGATCGTGCGTTGACATTCCATGCCCGCATCCGCCACAGTTGTGTCTGATTTGGCAAGGCACCATGAAGCAATCCCCCGGAATTCTCAGTTTGGTCCCCGCCGGAGCCAGGCACCGCGTCACCGGCCAGCGCACCGTAGCCCTGCCGGGCGTCACCGTCGATATTTTGACGACCCGGAAAATCGTGCTGGAACAGTGGGAACTGCACCGGCTGAACGATCCCTACTGGCGGCTCTACTGGCCGGTGAGCGAGGGCGGCATCGTGGAAACCCAGGGCCGGCACACGCCGCTGCAACCCGGTCAGGTGTATCTGATTCCGCCCCACACCACTTTCAGCACCACCATGGCGCAGCCCTTCAGCAAGTGGTATGCGCACTTTCACTTGGGATTGGCGGCCGACCGGGCGGCCCCGGGGATCTACCCATTTGTCACTACGCCGTGCGAGGAGGCCCTGTGGCAGGATCTGGTGGATTTGGCGGAACGGCGCTCCGGTGGGCGGTTCCCCTGGGAATCCATCCTCCTCATCACCGAAGTGGTGCGCCGTCTGCCGGACGGCGTGTGGGAGCAGCAGCGGCTGGATGCCCGGGTCATGAAGGCCATGGAATTCATGAACCAGCACCTCGGCATCAAACTCAATGCCGAGCAGGTGGCCCGCCATGCCGGGCTCAGCGTGCGCAATCTGAACCACCTGTTTCAGGAGGAACTCCGCCAGCCTCCCATGCGGGTTCTGCTGGATTACCGGCTGGATGAGGCCTGCCGCCTGCTGCGCCACAGCGGGGACAGCATTGAATCCATCGCCGAACAATGTGGCTTGGTGAACCGGCATTACCTCAGCCGGATGATGCGCCAGCGCCGGAACACGTCGCCCGCCGCCTACCGGCAGGACAGCACGGCCTGAGCCGGTCCGGTCAGGGCGGATTTACACGGCGGGAGTGAGCTTTTCGCGTCCGAGCAGCGGAACCGAAGCCCCGGCGGCTTCCCGCGCCTGCAGGTAAATATTCAGGACAATTCCGGTGGCCATGAGGCAGGAAAAGAGATTGGAGCCCCCGTAGCTGATGAAGGGAAGCGGCATGCCCTTGTTGGGTAGACAGCCGGTGGTGACAGCAATGTTGATGAGGGCTTGACCGAGGATCAGGGACATCAGGCCAAAACCCAGCAACTTACCGAACCGGTCGGGGGCATGGAGCGCAATAATCACACCGGAAAGTCCCCCGGCCAGAAAAAGGAGAATCACCCCGCAGGTAGCCACCAGACCGCCTTCCTCCCCAATAATGGCAAAGACAGAATCGGTGTGGGGCAAAGGCAAAAAGTAGAGTTTCTGCCGGCTTTCCCCCAGTCCCTGTCCCGTCAGTCCGCCGCTGCCGAGAGCAATCATGGCCTGATTTTGCTGGTGATTCAATTCCCTGATTTGATCGGTTGGTTTGGAAGCATCAGGATCATGAAGCTGGACAAAGGCGGCGATACGGGCATTCCGGTTGGCGATCATGGCGATGGCTGTGCCCAGCAGCAGAACGCCCATCACGATGAGGCCAAGGACGTAGATGGTCCGGCTGCCGGCGACAAACAACATTCCGGTGCAGGTCATGAAAATCAGGGAAGCACACCCAAGATCCACTTCAGCCGCGATCAGTCCCACCGGCAGCGAAACCATGGCGAGCGGGTAGACAAAACCGCGCAGGAAATCCTTCCGGCGGTCGCGGAACCGGGCACACCAGGCCGCGAGGGCGATCACGGTGGTGATCTTGGCCAGCTCCGAGGGCTGGCCCGTGAAACCACCGAGTCCAGGAATGGGCATCCTGATCCAGCGGCTGGCTCCGCTGACCCGGACGCCAAAAGGGGGAATAAAACAGCAGGCCAGCAGCAGCAGGGAAATCCAGAAGATCGGGCCCGCCCAGCGCTGGAGCCGGTGATAGTCGGTCACGGAAAGGAAACCGGCGGCAGTCAGTCCGAGGACCAGCCAGACGGCCTGGCGGCGCACCCCGAACATCGCATCATCCTGTGCTTCCAGACTATAAGGACCCGTGCTGAGCAGCGTCACAAATCCCAGGGCCGTCAGCAGGAGAAAGCTGATGACCAGAACATAGGCACTGCCGCGGCTCATGTCAGGAGAAGAATGGAAGGATGAGGATGGTGGAAAGTGGTCTGCAGGCGGAGTGAACGGTCAGCGCTTGACGGTGATTTTGAGAACCTGCCCCATCTGGAGGCGGGAGGGGTCGCTGATCCCGTTGGCACGCATCACTTCATTCGGGGAAATCCCATAACGTTTTGCCACATTGTAGATGGTATCCCCTTTTCCGATCACGTGGGAACGGCTGCCGGTGGCAGGCTTGGGTTTGGCGGCCGCGACGGGGGCAGGCACTGGAGCCAATTTCTTCCGGGCGGGCGGGGTGGCCGTATCTTCCAATGCTTCGGCCTGCGGCGCGGTCCTGACAGCGGGTGCCGGCTCCGCCTTCACCAGTTTGGCCCGGGGCGCGGCCGGGGCCGGAGCCGGGGTAGCAGCTTCCAATTCAGCAGGTTCGACGGGAGCATATGGATTCTCCGATCCTTCCTTGAGGGCGAAGTCCTGGTGGCCGACTTCCTCCGATGGAGTGGCCGCGATCAGCGCCACAGGGGGATTGACGGGAGGCGAGGCCGGGGCCGCCGCCCCAATGATCCGCGCAGGGGGAGGAATCACCAGCTTGTCGCCGGCATTGAAGCCGTTATGGATGTTGGCTTCCTCCAGCTCGCTGACGGTGATGCCATACTTGGCGGCGATCAGATCTTTGCTTTCGCCTGCCTTGAGAATATGTTGTTGTGAGGCGGGGGAGGCGGCCGGTTCGTCCAGCACAATTTCGGCGCGGGGAATCACCGCAGCCGCCGGGACCGGCGCGGACTGAACAGTGGCCGGAAGAGCGGTGCTCTTTTCGTGGGCTTTGCGGGTGGCGAGGCCTTCGGCCTCACGATCATCCTTCCCGAATACATGAAACGCGAAAAGCCCGCCCAGAGCGACCAGATGCAGAATCAACATGACGGCAAAAGCACGGGACATGCGGATTTGGGGTTCATCGACTTCCCAGTCCTCCTCGCCAGTGACATTGGCGGAGAGCCGATGGGTCTTCCGTTTCGCCCCCGGGAGGCAAGCCTGAAGGCGTTTCACGAAGTCGCGGCCGGATTTTCCGGAATGGGATGTGGATGGTTTCATGACGTTGGCAGCAGTTGGTGGACGATTTGACAAAAGACATCTCCCCGGTGGGCATAACCGGTGAACATATCGAAAGAGGAGGTTCCCGGGGCGAAGAGAATGGACTGGCCCGGCGCCGAGGCGGCGAAGGCCCGGCGCACGGCCTCCTCCAGATCCTGACAAGGAACCGCACCCGGCCAGGTGAGCGCCAGGGCCGGTCCGATTTCCCCGATGGTGAAGACATGGGTGGTTTTTTCGCGGATCAGGGGAAGCAGTGGGGCGTAGTCCAGCCCCTTGTCCTTGCCGCCGGCGATCAGCACCACCGCACCGTCCTGTCCGCGCAGGGCACTTTCCATGGCATGGATGTTGGTGGCCTTGGAATCATTGAGGAATTCCCTGCCCTGCACCCTGGCAACCACCTCGCAGCGGTGCCGCGGCGGGGTAAAGCTGCCCACGTGGGTGGCAGCCTGTTCCAAAGAAAGACCCCATGCAGTCACGGCAGCGAGCGCGGCCATGATGTTCTCGGCATTGTGGCGGCCGCGCAATGGGGTGTCGGCCAGGGCAAGCACCCGGCGGCCCAGATAAGTAATGGCGCCGTCGTGGAAACTCCACGTGGCATCATCCAGCCAGGCACTGAAGGTCACCGGCCGGCCGGCGAGGGGAGGGTAGGTTTCCGCTGCATTGATCACGGCGGTATCCGCCGCCGTCTGGCGCTCAAAAACCCGCAGTTTCGCCAGCCGGTAGGCTTCCAGCGAGGGATGCCGGTCCAGGTGGTCAGGAGCGAAGTTCATCCACACGGCCACCCGGGGATGGAACTCCCCGATCAGTTCCAGTTGGAAGGAACTGACTTCGAGGGTCAGCACATCCAGCGGCTGATCCGTCAGCATCACTTCCGACAGGGCGGTTCCGTAGTTGCCGCAAGGGACGGTGCGCTGGCCGCAGGCGGTGAGCAGATGCGCGATCAGACCGGTGGTGGTGGTTTTTCCGTTGGTGCCGGTGACCGCGATGACGGGAACAGAGGTCTGCTGGAAGGCAAATTCGATTTCGCTGATGCAGGGCACGCCGCGGTGCGAAACGCTTTGGGCCAGCGGCCAGGAGGGATCAATGCCAGGACTGAGAATGGCCAGGTCAAAGGCGGTCCCGCAGGTGAGCGATTCCGGACCGGCCATGACGGCGAATCCCTCGGCCCGGGCGCGCGCAGCAGCGGCGGCGACCTTGTCCGGAGCCCCATCATCCAGCAGGGTGACGTTCGCGCCCAGCTGGCGCGCCAAACGTGCCGCCGCCATGCCGCTGGTGCCCAAGCCAAGAATGGCGTGGTGCTTACCGGCATATTTGGTGGAGACGGGCAACATGGGACTAACGTAGTTTAAGGGTGCCGAGGGCGACCATGGCGCAGAGCAGGCCGAGGATCCAGAAGCGGACGATCACCTGACTTTCCTTCCAGCCCTTCAGCTCGAAATGGTGGTGGATAGGGGTCATCTGGAAAAGGCGGCGCGGTGCCCCATAAAGCCGGCGGCTGATCTTGAACCAGCCGACCTGCAGCATAACCGACATGGCTTCGAGCACAAAGACCCCGCCGGCGATGATGAGCACGACCTCCTGCTTGCAGCAAATCGCCACCGCCGCGAGGCAGCCGCCAATCGCCATGCTTCCGGTATCCCCCATGAAGACGCGGGCCGGAAAACAATTGAACCAGAGGAACCCTGCCGCGGCCCCGATCAGGGCAAAGCAGAGCGCGGTGAGCTCCCCCACCAGCGGATTGTGCTCGATATTCAGATAGGAAGCAATCCGGTAATTGCCGGTGACATAACAAAAAACCCCGTAGGCCAACGCGGCACTGACCGTGCAGCCCGCCGCGAGGCCATCGAGACCATCCGTCAGGTTCACGGCATTGGAACAACCGACGATGATGACCGCAAAAAACAGGACGGTGAACCAGCCCATGTCATGGACTTCAAAGATTTCCTTCTTGATGAAGGGCAGCTGGAGGTGGGCAAAATAACTTTCCTGTCCAGGCAGCTTGTAGAGGACATACCCGGCGGCCAGACCCACCACCCATTGCACCGCCAGCTTGCCCCGGCTGCTGACCCCCTTGGAGTTTTTCTTGCTGACCTTCAGCCAGTCATCCACAAATCCGAGGGCTCCGAGCCCCAGGGTGACGAAAAGGCAAACCCATAGAAAGGGATTGTCGAGGCGGCTGCCCAGCAGGGCGGCGACGATGAGGGCCCCGATGATCAGAATGCCGCCCATGGTGGGGGTCCCTGCTTTTTTGCCGTGCAGTTCAAAGAGCTGATTGACCTCCTCTTTGGTGCGGATGGGCTGGCCCATTTTCAGGGAGATCAGCTTGCGGATCACCCAGTCCCCGAAGACTACGCTGAACGTGAACGCCATCACCAGCGCCGCAATGGAACGGAAGGTCTGGTATTGGAGCACGTTCGTCAGCTTGGCCATCAGGCCAGTGCCGCCGTCGAACTGTTCATAAATCCAGTATAACATGGGTCAGACAGCAGGAGGTTCAATAACCCGTTCCATTGCAGCGGACCGGCTGCCTTTTACGAGAATGATGTCGGTGGCACGGGCGGTGGCACGGAGGTGCGCCGCACAGGCGGCATGACCGGCAAAAGCGTGGTGTTTCGCAGGGTTGCCTCCGGCTTCCAGAAATCCGGCGGTGATGAGTTCGGCATCGCCCAGGCCCACCACACACAACTCATCAACCCCGGCCTGGTGGACGGCGGCCCCCAAGGCCCGGTGCTCCGTGGCGGAGATATCGCCCAGCTCGCCCATGCGACCCAGCACCGCAATGCGGCGGCCGCGGCAGCCAAAGCCGAGGAGCGTTTCCAGGGCCGCACGCATGGAGTCAGGATTGGCGTTGTAGGAATCGTCCAGAAACAGCAGACCGTCGGCGGTGCGCAACTGGAGACGGCCGTGAGTCAGGACGGCGGACTCGAGTCCCTCCACGATCTCTTCCAGCCGGAGGCCGTAATAAAAACCCACGGCTGCGGCCAGCGCCGCATTCCCCGCCATGTGACGGCCCGGAACACTGAGCTGGACCTGCGCACTGGAGTGGTCAGGCAAATGCAGGAAAAAAGTGCAGCCGGTTCCGGAGCTATGGACATCGGTCACCCGGATGGCCCCGGCATCGGCACCGGCAGTGAGAACCTGGGCCTGGCAACGTGCACCGATAGCTGAAGTGGAGGAATCATTGGCGTTCAGAACAACCACGCCATCCGGATGCACCGCTTCGGCCAGCATTCCCTTTTCCAGAGCGATCGCCTCGCGGCTGCCCATGTATTCAATGTGGGCCGTTCCGATATTGGTGACAACCGCCACATCCGGTCCCGCGATGGCAGCGAGGGGCGCAATTTCGCCGGGATGATTCATGCCCATCTCAAAAACCCCATGGGTTTCCCCGGCTTCTGCGCTGAGCACCGTCAGCGGCAGGCCGATGTGGTTATTCAAATTCCCGCGGGTGGCACAGACCTTGAAGCGGCGGGCCAGCACCGCGCGGATCATGTCCTTGGTCGATGTCTTGCCATTGCTTCCCGTCAGGCCTATCACCTGCCCCCCCCAGACGCGGCGGTAGGCGGCCGCGAGAGCCTGCAGCCCGGCCAGGGTATCGTCCACCAGCACCACCCCGGCGCCGTCCGGCACCACGACCTCACGGCTGACCATTACGGCGGCAGCCCCGGCGGCAATGGCCTGGGCGGCAAAATCGTGGGCATCAAACCGCTCCCCTGCCAAAGCCACAAACAGGCAGCCTGGCAGAATGTTCCGGGTGTCGGTGCAGACACTCCCCACCACGGCGTGCGGGTCGCCCGCGAGGAGGCGGCCGCCCGTCCATTCGGTCAGGGTAGTGAAGGATTGGGGAATCATAACCTTTCAGGAAGCACCCAGTTGCGCAGCAGGTGGCGGGTGATTTGCACATCATCAAAAGGAGTGACCACGCCTTTCACGGTCTGGCCAGTCTCGTGGCCTTTACCGGCGATCAGAATAATATCACCGCCTCCAGCGATAGCGATCGCCCGCTCAATCGCGAGCCTGCGGTCCGTGATGATTTCATGGTTTTCGCCACTCATCCCGGAACGGATCTCGGCGATGATGGCCTCGGGTTCCTCACTGCGGGGATTGTCATTGGTCAGAATGGTGTAATG
>JAYUWQ010000863.1:0-7687 GCA_043753485.1 bacterium | reverse complement strand
GAAAAGCGGAGCATGTCGCGACGAGTTCGATGCGTATTGGCAGCAGCACATGGAGGATAACTACGGACAAAAGCTCCTGCCAGTATTGGTTGAGGCGTGCGTGGTGCCGACAATCCACAAACCGCTCCTTCGGAAGCCAATCCATGATTTGGAACGCCTGAGTGCGCAAAAGGAAATTCTGGCGATGCTTAAAGACATCACCCCTATCGCCACTATTACTCCGTATGCGGACCCCGAGCCCCCATACCCCGGCGCGGGGGGCACTCCCACTGTTGCAGTCGAATGGCCGAATGTGGCCCCGGTGGATTTCCGCTGGCCAGTGGCGGATCACACTCAGGCCCGCGATGCCTTTACCCAGCTCGTCACCCGCCATTCCCCGCATCGACTTCTCACCATCAAAGGCGATAGCGGGACCGGCAAAACCCACCTCACCCGCCAGATTTTCAACAACGCGTTCCGCCGCCTTTCCGGTTTTCCTTGCGGGCGCTTCGACTTCAAGGGCAGCAGCGACCTCACCGCCAGCTTCCAAGAATTTGTCCAGCACCTCCAAGTGTCCGAGCCACCGTCCGGGCAAACCCTCCAAGCTGGGTTGGGCCACATTCTGCAATCCCTCACTCGACGCGCCACTCCCACACTCATCATTTTCGACACCTACGAACTCGCTGGCGAAGCGCAGCGATGGATGACTGAAAGCCTCCTCACCGTGCTGCCCCGCGCCCCGTGGCTTCGTGTGGTTATCGCAGGCAAGGAAACGCCACCCAGTCACGGACATCTGTGGGAAGAGGACACCGTTAAAATAACACTCTGTCCTCCGGGGCCAGATGACTGGTTTGCTTTTGGAAAAGAAAACGCCCGTGAGGTCACCTTGGCTTTTGTCCGTCGGGCCCACAAACTTTGCGGGGGCAAAGCCTCCACGCTTGTCACTCTTTGTGGCCCTCCAGCAGCCTGACATCTCATGAACTCCGTCGATCAACTCCGAATTCTTGAGCAGGCCAAGGGAGACCCCGCGCTTCTCTCCCTCGCCCTCGTGGAGCTTACCCTCCACCCTCTCTCTGTCGCGGAGGGCCAGCGCACCCGGGAAGCGCTGCTGGCCGCCGCGGTGCCGCATTGGTGCGATGTCGCTTTTCTTGCGGCTCTCTTGGAAACCTCCTTGGAGGAAGCCACCGTCCTACTCGTCCGCATCGCCGCCCTAGCCTGCGTTGAACCTTTTCCCGCTAGAGGAGAGGACGCGGTGAATGTGCATGATGCTTCCCGCCTCCCCCTCCGGGAGCACCTTCGTGTCCAGCAGCCTGCCCTCTGGACCATTTACGCCCAGCGCGCTCACGCCCACCTCGCGGGCAAACAGGATTCCCATGCCCGCATTGAGGCTCTCTACCACCTTTTCGCCGCGGACATGGAAACCGCCGCCGGGGAATGTCAACTCCTCGACGAGCACTTCCAACACCGTGGACGCCCGGAAGAACGCGCAGCCCTTGCTTTGGCTCTGACAGAACTCACTGCCGCTGGCTGGCTTGGCGGAGCGGCTCAGGTAGAGGCCCTGCTGCCGCCACTCTGGCTCCGCGTGTCCCGAGGTGAGGCCTCCCAAATTGAAACCGAGGCAAGCACTTTGCTCTCCCTATCTATCACTTTCTCCCGGGATGCCCGCATCGCTGATGTTCACTGTCTAATCGGTGACGCTTATAAGGCCATTGGCAACCTCGGCAAGGCCATGATCGCATATCAGGCCTACCTCGCCATTTTCCAGCGTCTTGCCGAACGGGATCCTGCTCACGTAGGATGGCACCGGGAACTCGCGGTAGCTCATTCCAGAGTCGGCGACATTCACCAAACTGACTCCCAGTTTGACGGGGCTCTGTCCGCATTTCAATCATCACTGGCAATTACTAAGCGCCTCGCCGACCAAGACCCCGCACACCCGGGATGGCAGCGCGATCTCGCGGTAGCTCATTCCAGAGTCGGCGACATTCACCAAGCCCAACGCAACCTCACAGAAGCCCTCACCGCATTTCAGACCAACCTCATTATGTGTCAGGGACCCGCAGATCAAGACCCCACTCATGCAACGAGACAGCGGGATCTCGCAATAGCTCATTCCAAAGTCGGCGACATCCACCAAGCCCTGGGCCAGCTCGACGATGCACTCAGCGCATATCAGGCTCATCTGGCCATCGGCGAGCGTCTCGCTAGAGAAGACCCCTCACATGCTGAGTGGCAGCGAGGTCTCGCGATGGCCCATCACCGAATGGGCATCATATTTCATAAGCTGAGAAAGTTCGCCGCCAGTAAAACCAGTTACCGGCAGGCGGTGCTGGAGATGGAAAAGGCAGTGTCCATGTCCCCCTCCAATGTGGAGTGGCAGCAGGATCTAAAAACCTTCCAAAATTGGCGCATGTGAGGGGGCGGCCGAGCTGGCTATTGGCAAAAGTCCCGATGGTGAGCGGCAACGGAAGTTTATAATGGAATCCGGAAAATGCCGCCCGCCCGGGCTGAACTTGATGGGGGCGTCTACTGAATGAGAGGCGCCCCGGAGCATTGGCAGATCAAGGAGAGGTGGCGGACAAAGGGCTTGGGTTGCCGGCGCGGACTACCAGTCCGCGTTCCTTTTCCTAGGAGGACACTGCTTTCCCCGGGTGGGGGAAGCCTTTCCCTTGGGAGGGGGAAGCCCTTCTTTTGTCAAAAAATGGGGCCGGGCCCTGCGGCGCATCCCCGGTCCCCCGCAGCCCGTCAGCGAAGTCCGCGAGCCAAACGACCAGGTTTTGGTAATACGGCTAGCTGCCGGTAGGTACGCTTGGATTTCTCTCGACAAACACAGTGTGGGAATGCACGGAGAGGCGGAACCAGCCGGCGCATCTGACTGCGACATACCAAATTGAAATTGAGCTTTCCTCTCGCCGCAGATGGCCTCAACGTTGATATTGCCACTATGCTTATTGGCAATGAGCGAACGTTCGCGATATTTGTTTAACAAATTATTTGGAATTGAATGATGAAAATTACCCAACGTCAGAAAGATGGATTTATGCGCATCGACGTCATTGGGAATGAGTCGGGAAAATTCGCGAGTTTTGATTCTGAATCGTGGGAGTTCTTCGAAATTGTTTCTGCTCTTTTAGTTAAAGAATTAAAAGTCGAAATTGGTGAGAAACATGATGGTCCCGATTCCAGCCGATGGATTGGAAAGTTGAAAAATTCTCAAGTTTATTTTGAGTTTGACGATATGCTCGGAACCACCATTTGCGTTGATCTACGGGGGACCGATTCAGTTCAAATTATTGAGGACATTGTTCAATTTCTTAAAAAAGTTTGAAATTCCGCAAAGGTCCCACCGTCCCTGCCTCAATGTGTATCCGATTGCTTTCGCACCCGGCATCCCGCCTTACCCGCACCGGGAAAACCTTCCGGCTATCCCGAGGGCAACGCCCGCACCTGTCCTGGAATCATCGGCCGGCCGCTCCTGGCTGACTCCACGGCGGCAAAACAAAGGGCCAGCCCGGGCAGCGCACTGGCTGCGGCGTTGGAGGGTTCGCGATTCTCTTCAATGGCGGCCAGCAGTTCCCCCATGGTGCCGCGGAATCCGTCATCGAACCAATTCCCCTCCATGACCGGATGCGCCACGCCCTCTGCGGTGAAGAGGGTCACGTCATGCGCGGCACAGATCGCGCCCTCCGCCCGGAGCGTGCCGGCCGAACCCGTGAGGCAGATTGATTCCCTGGCACCATAACGGGAATGGGCATCGAAGTGCAGCGCCGCCACCCCACCATCGAAGGTCACGAGGGCGCTTCCCAGCAGGGGCGGTTTGATGTTCTGATCCGCCGGGGCCGCATTCACCGCGAAGACGGACCGCGCTTCCCGTCCCTGAAAAAACAGAGCCACCATGTCGAACCAATGAATCCCGAAATCGTAGAGCACCACGTCTTGGACCTGCTCAAAGGGAGTGCCTTCAATCCATGAGTGGTCCCAGTTCAGCGTCATCACGACTGACTGCACCTGACCGATGCAGCCGGCCCGGACGGCGTGGTGGAGAAAATTGAAATAAGGAGCCCAGCGCCCATTTTGGTTCACCGCGAGCTGGCGCCCGCAACTTTTGGCCAACGCCACCAGCCGCTCCCCTTCGTCCAGATCCAACACAAATGGCTTCTGGCTGAGCACATGTTTCCCGGCCTGGAGCGCGGCCTCGATCACCGCCACCCGGGGACCGGGGTGCAGGGAAATATCCACCACCTCCACTTCCGGGAGGGCCAGCAGCTCGTGATAGTCGGTGAAGACCCGGGCGTCAGGATAAAATTCATCGCGCCGGGCCTCCGCAGTGGCGGCGGTACGGCTGCAGAAGGCCACCACTTCCCAGCCTGCGGTGCGGTAGGCCCGCAGGTGCGATGGCGTGATGCCCCCACAACCGATCAAACCAATTTTGGGACGGTAGTGCACGGGTTTCGGCAAACCGCAGGGGAGCCGGGGCGCGGGAATGACTTCCTCACTGCCTTTGACCTTGAGGGCGTCGCTGCGGTCGGGCGTGGGGTCGGTCTGGGACATACGTAAGGAGCGGCTCAGGGAACCAAGGCCACGGTTTTTTTAAGCCGGGCGCTCAGGATGGCGGAATCCACAATCTGCTGGCCGATCCGGCTGATGGCCGGCGAGAGCGGCCCCTCCGGTTCCCGGTCCCGGCGCAGACAATCCACGAAGTATTGAATCGCATTCTGAAATGGCTGTTTCAATTCATCAGACGGAATCATCTCCCCGGCCGGATTCCGGCGCGTCTGCAGCCGTACTTCCGGCGCGTAATCAAAACTGCCCATGGTGCCCTCGGTTCCTTTCAGGACAAACCCGCATCCCGGCTGGGGTTGATGGGTCCAGGGATCGGTGAAAGTGCCCCAGCGTGTCTCGAATTTCGAGAGGCCACTGGCATACCGCGCCACCGTGATGCTGTGTTCATCCACTTCCAGCCCATTGGGAAGATCGGTCACGGCGGTGACTTCCAGCGGCGCGCGGCCGCCATGATACCACGTGCCCAGGGTGGTCCCATAACCAAGATAATCCAGGAGAGAGCCGCCGCCCTGCGCCTGTTTGTAAAACCAGCTTTGGCGCTTCTGATCGGCGGTGGGCGTGATTTCCTGCTTGTCGGCGCCATGATAGAGCGGGCCGCGGTTGCCGTCGTAATAGTGCACCTCCTGGAGATCCCCGATCCGGCCTTCCTGCAACAAGCGGTAGGCCGTGCAGTGGCTGGCCACCCAGCGCAGCGGCCAGTTGATCGCCATCATCACCCCGGCCTTTTGGGACGCCGCGATCATGCGGTCCGCCTCTGCGACCGAGCCGGCAAAGGGCTTCTCCACCAGCAGGTGGACTTTGTGAGGGGCCAGCCGTTGCACATATTCCGCATGGCGGGCCGTGGCCGGACACAGGATCACAAAGTCAGGTTTGGTCCGCTCCAGGCAGGCATCCACGTCCGTGAACAGCTGGTCCTCCGCCATCCCGAAACGATGCGCCGCCTCCCGCATCCGCGCCGGCTGTTCATCACACAATCCCACCAGCTCGACCTCCGGATGTCGAGACGCCATCCGCAGCAGATCGCCCATGTGGAAGTGATCAAAGTTGATTCCGGCGACGCGTATTTTCATGAAGCGGGGGACAGTGGTGAGGAGTTTGGATGGCAAAGTGAATCCAGCTTCAACGCGGCAAGGGGACTTCTCACAAATCCAGGCCCTCCCCGTTCCGCAAGGTCCGGAAGTGCTGTCCCAACCGCCGGCATTCCACCTCAAACAGGTCCGGACTGGCGGTATTGAACTCGAACAGGTCAAAATGATGGGGAATGGCGATCCCGGCCCTGACGGTGTGGGATAACCACGCCGCTTCCTGGCCATTCAGATTCCCCGCCACCCGGCGTTCGGGCTGGTTGCCATTGATCGGGACCAAGGCCACATCCGGCCGGAATGGGGCAATCGCGGCGACCAAACCATCGTGCAGCAAGGTGTCGCCACTGTGGTAGAGGGTTTTCCCCGCCACCCGCACCACAAATCCGAGGAACCGGCAGCCGCCCTGCGCGTCCCGTTCCACGGTGTTGTGCGCCGCGGGAATCCCATGGATTTTCATCCCGCTCACGGTCAGGGATTCCCCGGCATCCAGCTCCACCAACCAGTCCGCCACGTCCCCCAGCCGCTCCAGCACCAAGGCGCGGTTCGCCCGGGGAATCACGAATTTGGCGTGGGGATTGGCGGCGAAAAGCGGGCCCAGAGTGTCCGCATCCAAATGGTCGGTGTGGTTGTGCGAACTAGTGATGACATCGATCCCGGTCAACCGTTCCGGCGCGATCACCCGTTCGGTGATTCGCGTATGCGGTTTGTCGGTGGCGGTGTATTTCCGGGTCAGCGAATCGGACAGGTAGGGATCGAACAAAATGGTCCCCTGGGGCGAGGAAACCAGAAAGCCGCTTTGACCGAGCCACCACAGCCGGGTGCGCCCCTCCGCCCGGGCGCTGGCGATGTCCGCCACGAGGGCGTCGTCTTTCTGGAAGGCAGTTTTCATTTCAGACAGGGAGGCCGAGTTCCTTTTTCACCAACTGCACGCCCTCGACCATGTGGGCGAGTTTCTGTTTAGCGGCCCAGCGTGCCGTCTGGCTCAGGCCACAGTCCGGCGCGAACACCAATCGTTCCGCCGGCACGTGTTGCAGACAAAGCCGCACCCGGTCCGCGATGTCCTGTGGCGTCTCGATGTAATAGCTCTTCACATCCACAATCCCCACCGCGACATCCATGCGCCGGGCGATCTGCGGAATGAGCTCCAGTTCGGCGAATTCGCGGCTGGCCATCTCGACGTGCATCTCATCGCATTTGAAGTCGAGGAACGCCGGGAACATCGGCGCGAGGCGGCGCGGTCCGACCGCGCGGGCCTTGTAGTTGCCGAAACACAGATGCGTGCAAACCCGGGTCCGGCCCGCCACACTTTCCACGGTGCGGTTGAAGATATCCACAAAACGCCGCGGGTCCTCCCGGTGGGCATAACAGCTCATGCTCGGTTCATCCACACTGATCTCGGAACAGCCCGCCGCCACCAGATCCTCCAACTCCTGCCGCACCAGCGGCAGCAGGGCTTCCGTCAGGGCCCAGCGGTCGGCATAATGGGCTCCGGGCAGGAGCCGGCCGCTCAAGGTGTATGGGCCGGGCACACTGGCTTTCAGCGTGACGGTGGCCGCGCTTTTCCCCGCATGGAACAACCGGCTCAGGCGCTTGAATTCTTCCACCGCGCCAAGGCCCCGCGGGGCGAGCAGTTCACCGGTGACCTGGTGTTTCCCTCGCTGATCATGGGCGGGCGGACCGAAATGCCGCGGCGAGGACGATTCCAGCTCGATGCCCGTGATGTAGCCATAAAAGGACAGGTTGAAATCGAAGCGGGTCTGTTCGCCGTCGGTGACCACGTCGAGGCCGGCGTCGAGCTGATCATGCAAGGCGGTGATCACGGCATCGTCCTGGGCTTCTGCCCGGTCGGCCGACCCGAACCGGTCCAACTGCTGGGTGGCGAACTCCAGCCAACCGGGAAACGGATAGCTGCCAATAACGGAAGTGCGGAGCGGACAGGCATTCATGGGAAAAACTGGTTGAGTGAAAGAGACGGGAACTTATCAGGCCCCCAGATTCTGGTAAAGTTTGGCCAGCCGCCGGCCGTGTTCGTCGTAGGCGGCTTCAAAGATTTCCGACGC
>JAYUWQ010000862.1:0-7692 GCA_043753485.1 bacterium | reverse complement strand
TGAGGGCCTTCACCGGATCCTGTGGATGCCGCAGCAACAGGTGACAAATCACCGGAAAAGCATCTGCCACATGGCAGGAAAGGCCGAGCACATGGGCTGCGATTGCATCGGGCTCCCTGGAAGCACTGGAAGCCACCGCCGCCGCAAACCACCCGTCCGGGATGGCCTGCCAATGGGTCAGCGCCGCCGTCTCCCTTAAAGCGGTGGCGATCTCCGTGCCGGACTGCACCGCCAGCGTCACCCGGGCGAAGAACTCTGCCGTTTCGATCACTTGAGGATCCCGGTGGGTGAAGGCGGTCTGGGCCCGCGCCGCCTCGAGCAAGGCCTCGTCGGATTGCCATTGCAAAAGGAACAGGGGAGCGATCCGGGCGGCCCCGGCGATGTCATGGGAATCCGACGCCGCCTCGTCCGGGAGGGCTCCTTTTCTCAAGTTTTCCAGGGTGACCTTGGTGGCTCCATCGCGGTAACTGTGGGTCGCGGGATCTTCCCAAAAGGCCCGCCATTCCGCCGCGAAGCTGGTCAATTCAAACCGCCCGTGCTCCGCCAGCGAGCGCAGCAGAACCAGGGTTTGATCGCCGTAGTGGGTGAAATTGCCCGCCTGCTTGTCCGGATGATAGCTCGTCAGCGGAGCCGCATATCCGGTGATCTGGCCGAACTTTTGCGCGATTTCACGCTGGTCGTAGACCCAGTGCGGCCCGAGGCAAAGGGCATCGCCGGCCAGTGCAGTGAGGAGAATTGGGGGATGGGGTTTCATGGGATGAGAGGGGAGAATGAATGGAAGCGCCGCCGGTTCAGGCGCGGTCCCACCGGAATTTACGCTCTGCTTCCGGGATGGGCTGATCATTGATACTGGCGAAGCGGCGGGCCATGTAGCCGGATTCATCGAACTCCCAGTTCTCGTTGCCATGGCTGCGCCACCACTGGCCGGTGGCATCGTGCCATTCGTATTCGAACCGCACCGCGATCCGGTTCCCCGTGAAAGCCCACAGCGTTTTTTTGAGCCGGTAGTCCTGCTCCCGCTGCCATTTGCCCTTCAGGAACTCGACGACTTCGGCCCGCCCATGGAGAAACACATCGCGATTCCGCCACTCGGTATCCTCCGTGTAAGCCAGCGATACCCGTTCCGGATCCCGGCTGTTCCAGGCGTCTTCGGCCGCCTGGACCTTTTTGAGGGCGGTTTCTTCAGTGAACGGAGGAAGGGGTGGGCGTGGGTTCATGATGGGTGTGGGTATGGATCACCTTGGCATAATACCAAGAATCGCTTCCGGCTTTTCTTCGGTTTTTGAAGGCTGGTTCCAAGGCTGGGCATAGCCACTTGGCCGCGACTCGGATTCCCGGGGAAGGAAAGCAAAGGGCATGATTCCCACCTCATACAGCGGATACCCGGCTTCTGGCGGGTCAAACACGCGAATCTTTAATATACCGTCATCCCGCATTCTCCTTTCGCGGAGTTCAGGCCTCACACCCACCGCAGAATCCACGCGCGGGAGGGGATCGGCTTCTTAAAAGAACTGGCCCCACGCCACCTGCCACGGGTGGCTCCAACCCTGAGTCTTGTCTGCCGATGGTGGTTCCGGCACGTAGTCTACAGCCGGTGAGAGGTCCCCAGCCTGATGGCCCGGATCAAACAAGGTGGAGTGCCTCGCGCCATTCCCCGCAAAATTGACGGGACAGGATGAGTGCCCCCCTGAGGCCACGGCACCGGACTGGGGGTCCTTTCGACTGTCTGGACTGAAACGGTCATGTTGTCGTCCCGGGCCGTGGAGCCGGTTTATTGGATGATAGGCAGGCCGATCCGACCCACCAGAGCCTTCCTCCTTTTCCTCGCGATCAAATAATCCCAGAGACGAAGCGCCATCACCATGCACACTCCCATTACCAACAGGAATACGGCTGACAGGAGAAGCAAGTCCTGGATCAACCCAGCGACGGGGGTGAAGAGAGGTTTGTCCATCCATCATGTTCGTCCCCAGATTTCCAAAACCCAAATAGACCGAGGTGACGATACCGCCGCATTCACGCGCATCCCTCAAAACATCGCTGTAAGCACGGAAATGACTACCAAAGCGATGCCGAGACACAGTCCAGCTATCGCCATAAAGAGCCAATCCAGCATCATCAACCCGCCCGCCATTGCCACGGAGCGGGACTTTTTCCGGCGCTGGGGAAGCCGATGCGGCGAAGGGGCGGAGAAAGATGTGGAATAAAATTTCATGAGGCCTGTTTAGCAGACTGCATTCCAGCGCCTTCACCGGGGAAACATACACCGCGTGCCCCCCGGAGGATTGCAGAATGCAGCCAGGGTCTTGCGCTTTACCACAACGAGGCCGCCTTCCTTCATCGGGCGCGGGGGGCCCATCGATCAGGGCTGATAGCGTGTCCCCCCGTCGTCATTCCGCAGCCCCCGAAAGGGGCGCGCGGGGCAAGGCTAAAGCCTTTTACGGAACAAACCTTACCCCCCCCGAGGTTTTGGATTCACCTGCTCAGTTATTTTGAAATTCTAACTTTGCAATGTCAAATTCCGTTTACCAGACCGGCTCCAATGCTTTGGAATCCAGCGCCAATTCCCGCCTTTCCGGCCATACCGCAGAAAGCGCAGCAACGGCAGCGCGCGCCCCGACAATGTCACCGACGCCACAGAGTGCCTGCGCATGGGCCAGATGAAAGCGGCCGGCTGCTTCGCGCACTTCCAGCCGGTAAATTGGAGGAATGACCCGGGCGACCTCGGAGCCCAGTTCCAACCGCTCCAAGCCGGTGCAGACCATCAGACGGACTTGGAGCACTGCGGGCCGCACCCGCGCGGAGGCCTTTACGTGCCGCTCGGAAGAAGGCGCGTGTAGGCCAGGCCGGCCAGAATCCTTTCCCCGAATACTTGGCGGCTTGGGCTCTGGACAACCCGCGATGCACGGGGCCTAGCTCATAACCACGGCGGGTATGGCATATTGCGGGTCAATTGCCACTTTAGACCGCAGGATGCCCCTGTCCGTTCGCGTTCGAAGAGTGGCCAAGTCCCAATCTTCGGAGAACTCGGAGGAATCAATGCATGGCGGGAATCTTGCAGAAAGAAGCGAGGCGTTCCATTTATTTGGGACTGCCGACATATTCGCACCCCCACCCCCCAAAAACCCATGAAAATGATCCCTCGTTTCAGCCCCTTAGCCATCCTGGCTGTCACCCTGGTCGCTTCCAGTGTGCTTCCGGATGCCAGCGCCGATGAACGCAGACGCCCCCATTCTCACTATTACACCTACGATGAGCGGGGCCGGAAAATCGAAGTGGTCCGCGAGCGGCCCGATTCTGACCGCCGCGACTACAGGCGCCGCTATGAGCACTCGGGTTACCGGGAGCGATATGATAGCCGGCGCGAATCCGAACAGGAACGCCGCCGCAGGGGACATGACTACAATCGGGACCTAGCGCTGCGTTTGTTCGGCGAGTTGTTGCGCCGCTGAGTCACCCCCCCTTTTTTCACTTCATAACAGATTCCACACATCATGAACATATCACCGTCATCCAGTTTCACCCTGCCCCCGCGCTCCCTCCCTCTTGCCGTCTGCTCCCTCGGCCTCGTTATGGGGATGGGGAGTATCCAGGCGGAAGATAAGCCCGCCCCCAAATCTCCGGCCGCCGAAGCTCCCGGGCAAGCCAGTTCCAAAAAAGAGGCAGATCGGTTTATCTCCATGGTCATCCTCACCAAAGGCCCCCAAGATTTGAAGGCTTCGCAAATTGCCAAGGCCGTGAGTGAAGGCACCGGGACTAAGGTTGCCGAAAAGGATATCGCCCATAAGGAGGCTTACCATCTCGTCACCGTTGGTCCCGATAAATTCATCGTCAACTCCGTGGCGGAACCCTACTTTGAAGATGCGGAAAAGCTGGCTGCGGAACTCAAGTTCCATAATCTGGGCGATTCCATCAAGACCAGTAAGGGTTGGGTTTCCGTGGACTGGGTCGCCCAGGACGATAAGTCGGATATCAAACCGGTTTACCAGATGATCGGCAGGATGGTGGCCAAGTTGGGCATTCAGGATATCATTGCGGTTTACAGTCCCGATCTCGACGAGTTTGCGCTTTGGACCCCGGAGAACATCAAAGGCTTGGAGAGTGACGATCCGCTCGCGGTCTTCGACCATGAGTCCCACGCCCCGGCGGATAAAACTTCATCCCCACCTGCCACCGGCGCGGATGTCACCAAGCCAAACTCCACCCCGGCGCCAAAGCCTGGCAACAGATAAATGGCGGGCGGTGATCATCTGATAAAGAACCCTGCCGGTGCTCAACCACCGGTGGGGTTGCGGATGGGAAGCCTGAAAAGTTGAGTTCGGTCCCGGCAAATTCCGGAGAGGGGCTATTCCATGGCGTCGCTCACCATCAAGGTGAAACAGCCAAACAGAGCCCGGAAAGCTCTATTAACGGCAATGGCGGGCTCCGCGATAGTAGCCACCATGCCGGTAAGAGCCACCATGCCCGTAATGGCCGTGACTTGCATAACCTCTGTGGACGTAACGGACCCGGGGGCTGGAATATCCTCCATAGCCATAATGGCCGCCTCCGTTGTAATATGAGCGGGGTTGGTAATGGACCCTGCCATAATTAACACCATAATGGCTTCCTCGATAACCACGGACGTGAGGACCGCTGCCATAATGCTCGACCCCGTGTCCCCCCCGGTAGTGCGGAGCACAATAATGTCCTCCGCCCACGCCGATACGGATTCCCAAGAACCCGGCCTCGGCGGACATTGGAGTCACCACAGCGAAAGCGCAGACAACTGCGATCAAAGCAAAGAATGATTTCATGATAAGAGTTTAGCTGAAGTTGAAGCCGGGAACACCCCAGGCCCCTTCTTCTGACGGGCCCAGTAGGGCTGCCATTCAAACATTTTTGAGAGTTTTTGCGGGGTGGAGGGCGGCAGAGCGGCTCAGGAGCTGAGTTGTTCAGTTGAGGGGCTCCGCTGCAGCGCCTCCAGTCTGGCTTAGCCCCGGCGCTGGTATGATCCGGGCAGATTCCGAGGAGTCTGGAGGCGCCATTAGGACCGCTTCTCCGACGACTTCGCACCAAGCAATCAGCCTGCGTTGCCGTGGCTTCATACCCACAATGCACGCAATGCCTGCAATGCGTGTCTATTCCTCACGTCCGCTGACCTGAAAAACGGATTTTTCCGGAAGGCCCCCCCGCCCCTTTCCAGAGAGAACGGACCAAACCTCGCACGTGGTAACCGGTGTTTTCACTCCAGTATCATAGTATTTTGCGACTCTATCGGCTTAATCGTCAGTATCTGCCAATTTGGGGTGATCTGATTGTGGGATTGCGGTTTCAGATCCGGCGGCGTCCCGGTCTGCTGCGCGGTAATCGCCATCTCGATCAGAAGTGGGCCGCGTTCTGCCGATTCCAGAGCGCAGCCCAAACGAAGCGAGCCTGTTCGGGGACCCGCGGGAGCGGGAGTTGGCGAGCACCGCCCGGGAAATGCACAGAAAATGCACAGGGGTCGTTTTTCGGGGGAGCCGGCTTTCGTCGTAACTCCTTGATTTAGAAGAAGTGCCTCGCTCAGGACTTGAACCTGAAACAAATTGATTAAGAGTCAACTGCTCTACCAATTGAGCTAGCGAGGCGGATGCATCAGGGAACGCCTGTGCGAAGGAAACCCATGCGCCTGCGGTGGCTGATTTCAACTGGAAATTCTCCCGGGAAACGGAGGGGAGGCGGGAGCCGGGGGAAAGGGACTCCGATTTAGAAGTGCCACGTGGCTCCGAGGACCGGGCCAAGGGCGTCCAGACCTGGATTGGGGACGGTGGCCCCGCCATTCGACCAGTGTTGGAACATGAGCCCGGCAGACAGGGCGAAACGGGGTCTCAGATAATGACGCACCCCGGCCGTGGCAAACCAGTTCAAGGTGAAATCCTGACCTTGGCCCCCTGGAACATCGGTGCTGTCGATGGCCCCGAATCCGCCACCCACGCCGGCGTAGAGGGCGGTGGTGTGGCCGGGGAACCAATATTCGATGGAGGGACTGGCCGAAAAGCCGAGGTAGGCGGTTTCCGGCCCGGTTGCGATGGCTTCCGCCAGCAGGGAAAAGCGGCTGCGGACGGTGAGTTCACCATTACCCAAGCTGAACCGGAAATGCGCGGGCGTCCGCAGGGAGATGATTTGAGGCAGGACGACGTAGTCGAGGAAGGTGCTTTGGGAAACCCGCCACAGACTTCCGGTTTCGACGTCCAGCGACCAGGCGGACGCGGGGTCGGACGGCGGGGCAGGGTGGGCCGCTTCCCCTGCCCAGGCGGGGGAAAAGAGACCTAACGTAAGACAGAGGACTGGAAGTTTCATGAGCGGAGCACGGCGGGAAGGGGCGCAAGGCAAGTGGCTTCGACCTCAAGGAGGAGCCCGGACCGGCAGATGTCGGCCTGAACAAACATGGCCTCCCCGGCAAAGGACGGAAAGGCCCTTTCGAAGGCCGTGCGGGCGGCGGGCAGGTCGCGGGCGTGGCGGAGGAAAATTTTCCAGGACGCGGCCATCTCTTCCGGCAATCCCATGCGGCGGAACATGATCTGCACATTGTCGAAGGTGAGCCGGGCCTGCTCTTCAATCCCGCTGCCGAGGGTGGCGTGCCCCTTGATGCTGGCGGTGCCGGAAAGAAACCAGGAAGTCCCGGCCGCCCCCTCGACCACGGTGCCGCGGGCAAAGGCCGGAGGCACCTGACCATACTCCGGGGGGTAGTCCACGGCAGGCACCTGCTCCGGGTTTTCATAGTGCCGGGTGGGCCCTGTGCCGGCGAGGAAGGCCACCGCCAGAGGTCCGCTCCGGGTGCCTACCGCAGAAGCCGCGGGCAGGCGCTGCTGGAAATCCGGACCGAAGTGACCGGTAAAGGCCTCGTACCGGCCGGTATTGAAGGCTTGGTAGTTTTCGATGCCATTCACCTCGCGGTTGATCTCGGGCAGGTAATTCCAAACGCGGTGGAGGTGGTGACCGTCGAGCTTTTCCAGCAGGCCCGCATACAGGCTGCGGGCTGCTTCCTGAGGCGGTAAATCGGGGTCGGCGAGGCCGACGCCGGCGATCATCCCCGGCCGATCCAGGAGATGGAGCCTTCCTTGCCGGGAGAAATTTGCTCCAGAGGCAATGACTTCAAAATCCGGGCCGGCCAGCAGGGGCATAGCTACTTCCAGAACCACCCGGTTTGCGTCCGTGAGCACGCGGGTGTGCGCGGCTCCGGTCCGGACGATGAGTTGGAAGGGGGATGGATCGGGGGTAACCAAGGGGCCGATCATCGGGCGGAGAGGAGTTTTGACAATCCCATCGTGCAAAAAAGATTCAGGGAGCGGGAGAGAGCGGGGTCACTTCCGGGGTCAGTTGCGTCATGGGCTGGGACTTCGGCTGCCGCCAGAACATGGAGCATTCAGCTCTCAACCAGGCGCGCATGCCGCTGAAAATCAGCTTCCTCACCGCATAACCAGGCTGGAAGCTGTCGCGGAAAATAAAATGCTGGTCCAGATTTTTGGGCCCGAAGGTGCCGCGTTCCCGCCGCCGCCGCCCGAGCAGTGCGAGCCGCCGGTTGTAGAAGGTCATGAATTTTCCGAAGGCCGCCCCCACCGGTCCCCCATAAGGCAGGCTGGCCAGATTTTTATGATGATCCTCCATCACCATTTTGACGGGCCCGATGAAATAACAACCCACGTCCATCAGCACCGCGGCATTCATCAG
>JAYUWQ010000861.1:0-3013 GCA_043753485.1 bacterium | reverse complement strand
GTTGAGCCGGTTCAAGCGGTCGGTGATACTGCGCTCACAGACCTGCTGGATATTCAAATCAAGGGAGGTCCGCCAATTGCCTTCCGCCGGCGGGGCGGCTTCCGGCCCGGCAGCACGTTGCAGCATCAGGTCGGCAAAGTGAGGCGCGGCAAAACTGCCGTAATGCCGCCGCAGCCGCAGCGGTTCGGCGAGCGCCCGGTCCGCCGTGGCCGCATCAATCCGGCCCAGCATCCTGAGCCGTTCCAGAATCCATTGTTGTCGTTTGGTGGGCCGCGTGGCATCGCGCCAGGGATTCAGCCGGGTGGGAGCCTGTGGCAGTCCGGCCAGAAAGGCACATTCGGCGAGGCTGCAGTCCCCCAGCGGTTTTCCAAAGTACCCCTGCGCCGCTGCGGCGGGCCCCCGGTGCAGGTTTCCATAGTCAAGCCGGGCAAGGTATTGCTCCAAAATCTGTTCCTTGGTCCAGGTCATTTCCACCCGGCGGGCTGTTAGGATTTCCACCAGCTTGGTGCTCCATGTGCGCGGCCGGGGATGGGCCAGTTTGACCAGCTGCTGGGTGATAGTGCTGGCCCCGGAGACGCGCCGGCCCGCCTGCACCCCATCACGGAGGGCCCGTCCCAGGGCGAGCACATCCATCCCGCCATGGGAGTAAAACCGATGATCCTCGGCGGCCAAAGTGGCTTCGATCAGAAAGGGCGGGATTTCAGACAGGGGAAGCTTCTCCCCGGCACGGTGGCTTCCGGCCAGCAAACGCCGGAGGGGAGTGCCATGGCGGTCGGTCAGGCGCACTCCGGAAGGCACCGGACGGTTCAAAGCGTCCGGCCACGGCACCGCCCATGGCAGGAGGAAATACCCGGCCAATCCCGCACCCAAGGCCACCGCCAACCCGCGCCGCACCCGCTTCCAGCGTAATTTGGTTGGATTTTCAGACGAAAGGGACATCGTCATAACCTGCGCGGATTTCCGGATTTGTCCTGCGCATCCTTCGCCGGATTGCCGGGGTTGCGGCGCTCAACTATGCCGGGATCATGCAGGCTTCTTCCAAGGCGGCTTTGAGCCGCTGGAGCAGGGCCGGATCGGTGATTTTTTTGCCGTCCTGACCCGTCAGGCAGAAGGAATCGATCGCCGCTCCCTTTTCGGTGTTGATGCGGGCGTGGGTGATTTCGAGGCCGAATTTCCCGATGGTGTCAAACACCTGGAACAACAGCCCGATCCGGTCCACCGCCTGGATTTCGACCACGGTGTAATCATGGTGTTGTTCATTGGTCATGTAGACCCGCATGGGGAATTCGCGGCGCCAGCCCGGCAGGGGTTCGGGTTCTTCCTTCAGGCGCTTGGCGATCAGCGCCGCGAAGTCGATCGCTTCGCCCATGCAGGCGCGGGCAATCAGTTCCCCCACCGCTTTGATCTGTTTCTCGTCCCGCACCGGCTCGAAGTCGGTGGTGCAGACCCGGAAGATGTCGAGTACCAGCTGGTCGGCCCGCAGGAAGAAGTCGGCGCGCAGGATGTTCAGGGAATTGGCGGCGAGGGCTCCGGCGATTTTTGACAGCAGCATCTGGCGGTCCCACGTGCAGAGGATCAATTCGCTGGAGCCTTGTTCCGGACGGGCGGTCCATTTCAGGACCGGAGTCAGGGCGCTGGCACGGTCGTCCTTGCGTTGCTGCCGGTAGAAGGCCCGGAAAGCCTTCAAGTGCCGGGCGATACTGGTCGGGGTGCGGTGTGCCAGATAACGTTCCGGCATCGCGCTGAAATGGGCATCGAGTTCCGGTCCGAAGGATTCGTCCAGCAGGGCGAGGGTCGCACTGCGCTGGTCCGCCAGGGGCAGCGGACTGCGGAAGGCGGCCTGATCCGCGAAGTATTCCGCGGTGGCCTGGTAGAGCTGGCGCACCAGCGATTCCTTCCAATCCGTCCAGCCGGCTTCATTGGTCGCGCGGGAGTCGGCGTAGGTGTGGAGGAAGAGGGAATCCAGCCATTCGCGCCGGCGCACGATTTTAGCGAATCCGGCGATGACTTCCGGATCCTCCAGGTTCCGCGTGGTGGCGGTGTGCCAGAAGAGCAGATGGTTATCGACGAGAAAGAGCAGTTTGTTGCGGCGGGTATCCGGCACCTGGAGGCGGCGGCAGACCTGGTCCGCCAGTTCGGTGCTGGCATCGGCATGTTTGCGCACGCCTTCGGCGCGGCCGGTATCATGCATCAGCAGCGCGGAATACAGCACAAAAGGGTCTTCCAGATCGTGGAAGAGTTTTTGGTGGAACGCCAGTTTCGGGTTTTTGTTGTCGCTCAGTTCATCCAGGCGCTCCAGGCACTTCAGGGTGTGTTCGTCGGCAGTGTAACGGTGGAAAAATTCGTGCTGCACCAGATCCGTCAGCTCACCGAATTCCGGCAGGTAGCGGCCGAGGAAACCGACCCGGTGCATTTGCCGCAGGGTGGCCCCCACTTCACCCTTCCGGCTCAGGATGGCCTCGAAGGTCTCGCGGTTGGCCGTGCGGTAGCGGAAGGTGCGGTTGATCAGGCCATAGTGTTCCTTGAAGAGCAGGCGGATCTGCGGGCTGAGCTTGAGACGGCGGAGCTGGCAGTGCTGGAAGAGCCGCATCATGCGGCCGCTGTCCTCCGTGAAAATGGTGTCGCTGACTGGGAAGATGAATCCATCCCGGCTGTAGAATCCGTCAAAGCTCTCCCGTTTGGCGCCTTTCCGCAGGGCGAGGAAGCTGAAGATGCCATCCTTCTCCTCGACTTTCTCCAGCTCGAAACGCTCCATCAGCGAGAGATTGTGCTGATAGAGATTCCGGGCGTGGTGATAGTAGTCACGCATGAAGGTCTCGCACCGCTGGACGATGCGGCGGCCCGGGTAGCCAAAGTTGGTGGCCACCACGCCCTGGGCCCGCAGGGTCAGGATATCACTGGCGCGTTTCTCGGTGTAGTGCAGATCATTGCGCACCCGGAGGAGGAAATCGTGCGCCTTGATGATCTCCTGTCCGGCGATGCGGGAGAAGATCCGCTGTTTGATCAGATCCTC
>JAYUWQ010000860.1:0-3013 GCA_043753485.1 bacterium | reverse complement strand
CGGCGGCCATCGGACCGGGCGGAGTTGTGGAGGATTTTGGTGATGGAACCCAGGCTGGAACTTACAGTTATACAGCGGTGACCGATACTCACGTGATGAATGGACAGCCGGGCGGCCTGGACAGCAAAAGCATCTTCCGCGGACAGGGGGTGACGGGGGATTTTGTGCTGACGGTGCTGCAGATGGATGCCACTTCAGGAGCGGCCAATGCCTATTCCGGGATCATGATCCGGGATAGCATGGACGATGGTCCCATGGCTTTTGTGGGGCGGAATCCCTTCAGTGCCTATTCCTCGTTCATCTGGCGCACCAACGCCAAGGGTGGCACCAGCGGTTTGAATGGCATCTCCCAGAAGAAGCGTTGGCTGCGGTTCGTCCGGCGCGGCAACCAGGTGACCGCACTCCATGCGGCAGACAATTCCGGTACACCGGGAGCCTGGGCCCAGCTGGGCCAGCCGCGATCCGTTTTCATGTCGCCGACTGTGCTGGCCGGACTGTCTGTCTGCAATGGCGACGGGGTGGGATTCAACACGGCGCAGTTCACCAAACTGAGTCTGGTGCCGCTGCATCCCGCCCCGGTGGTGAACGCCGGCACGGCGCCCGTCAGTCTGGATTCGCCGATGATTCTTTCGGGAACTGTGACCGACGACGGTCTGCCATCGCCCTATACCACGGCGTGGTCCGCCCCGGTGTTGGCCGGTCCGGTGACCTTCGCCAATCCGGCAGCGCTGAATACCACCGCCAGCTTCACGGGGCAGGGGGATTTCACTCTGAGACTGACGGCCGATGACGGCATGAGCACTGTCTTCGATGATCTGGGATTCAACAATCTGGATCCTTTTGCCCAATGGCAGGCAGCGAAGTTCCCGGGAGGGGCCTCGCATCCCGAATCCGGTCCGGAAGATGATCCTGACAAGGATGGATTGGACAACCTGATTGAGTATGCGCTGGGGACGGAGCCGATGACCTTCAATCCTAGCCCTGCCATTCCGGATACGGTGATCGTGGGCGGTCAAATCTACTTCACCCTGACAGTATCCAAAAACCCTGGCGCCACGGATGCCGTGATTTCGGTTGTGGCCAGCAATGGCCTGGACAGCGGGAGCTGGAGCAGCAACGGCCTGATCATCGAGAGCAACACCACCACAGAACTCCGGGTGCGGGACAGTCAACCGATGCAGGCCACCGCCCGCAGGTTCTTCCGGGTGCAGGTGGTGCGGTGATTGGATCCGGGCTTGGCCCCATCCTGCATCAGGCGCCGGTCTAAGGAGTGGGTTTACCTTTGGGCCGGAGGGATTGTTGGATTTGAGCGGGATCGGAGGTGGGAGGCCGGCAACTATTGCCCGTGCAGACGTATGCCGTGGGTTTTCCTTCGCGGGGAAGCAGGGTCAGTGCGAAGGGTTCCACGGGACCAGTGGTGCCGAGGATGACCCGGTGCGGCTGATAGACGGAGTGGGCGGCGCGGATCAGAATCCTGGTTTCCGGGAGGGCGGGGTCGCCGGCGATGACGGCGCGGAAGGGTTCCTCATGGGCGAAGGCGGCGGCCTGCAGCATCAGGGGAAGGGCCTGCGGCAGTTCGGTGACACGGGCGGCATACAACTTCAGAGTGGCTTCTGCCTTGGTGCGGTAAACGGCGTTTTCGGTGAGGGCGGCCAGCTTGAGCAACGCATAAACGGCAGTGGAGTTCCCGCTGGGTTCGGCCCCGTCATAGTCGTCCTTGGCCCGGAAGAGCAGATCGGCCCCGCCGGTGCTGGAGAAGAAGCCGGACGCCTTTTCATCGTAGAATTTGGCGATCATGCCATCCGCGAGGTCGATGGCAAACGTGAGGACGGCCGGGTCCAGGGTGGCCTGATACAGTTCGAGGCTGCCTTGGAGGTAATTGGCGTAGGCGGTCAGCAACTGGGTGGAGTCCCGCTCCCCATCGCGCCAGCGGTGATAGAGGGTTTTGGTGGCAGGATCCCAGAGGTTGGTGGTGACGAAAGTGAAGTTTTTCCGGGCGGCGGCGAGCCACGCTGGCTCATCCATGATGACCCCGGCGCGGGCCAGCGAGCCCAAGAGCAGTCCGTTCCATGACGTGAGGATTTTGTCGTCGAGGTGGGGCCGGACGCGCTTCCGCTGCACGTCGTAGAGTTTGGTCTTCACCGTGGCGAGCAGGCTCTGCTCGGCCTCCGTGAGCTTGCGTTCGGGATCGGCGATATGCAGCACGTTGAGGCCCGGCAGGGGATTGGGATGGCTGTGATCCTCGAAATTTCCCTTGGGGGTGATCCCGAAATACGGGATGGCGAAGGCGGCTTCCTCCTTGGTGAGGGTGGAGGAGACTTCGGCTTCGGTGAAACAGTAGAACTTGCCTTCCTGCCCTTCGCTGTCGGCATCTTCGGCGGAGTAGAAGCCACCGTCAACATGGGTCATGTCGCGTTGCAGGTAGCGGATGATATCACGGACCACGGCATGGTATTGCGGGTCGCCGCTGACGAGGGCGGCATCGAGATAAAGATCGATGAGCTGGGCATTGTCGTAGAGCATTTTCTCGAAATGGGGAACCAGCCATTTTTCATCCACCGCATAACGGGCGAAGCCGCCGCCCAATTGATCATACATGCCGCCGGCGGCCATCCGGCGGCAGGTGAAGAGCACCTGATCAATCAATTTTTGATCACCAGTGGCGACGGCATTCATCAGAATAAGGCCCGGGATCTTTGGCTGGGGAAATTTGGGGGCTGCACTGAATCCGCCGTATTTCGGATCAAAATTTCCGGCGAGCCCCGTGGCGGCGGCAGCGATGACCGCCGGACTGACCGCTTCGGTGGCGGCGACCGCCCCTTCCTTTTCCATGTGGGACTGCAGTTGGGTGGTGATGTTTTTGGCGTCCTCCCTGATCGCCGCCGGGTCTTTCTCCCAGACTCCCGCAATGCGCTGGAGGATACTGAGGAATCCAGGGCGCCCTCCCTTGTCTTCAGGAGGGAAGTAGGTGCCCCCGTAAAAGGGTTGGCGGTCCGGGGTGAGAAAAACGTTG
>JAYUWQ010000859.1:0-3014 GCA_043753485.1 bacterium | reverse complement strand
TCCAGATCGCTCATGAGGTCAACGAGGCTGCCGGTGATGTCTTCGCGCATGCGGTCGACGAGGTCGATGCCTTTGCGGGTGATCTGGACCATGACTTTGCGACGGTCTTCACTGGCGTGCAGGCGCTGGACATAGCCCAGCTTTTCCAGCCGATCCACGAGGCCGGTGGCCGCCGCAGTGCTATGCCCCATTTTTTTGGAGATGTCGGTCATCGTGAGGAAGTTCTCGTTGGCGAGGTAGCCAAGCAGGAAAAACTGGGCGAAGGAGACGTTCCCTTTGTTCAGTTCCTTGGACAAGTTCAGCAGGAACGAGCGTTGGGTGAACATGATGAAGTCCGCCAGTCGTCCGGCATCCTTGCGGATGAGCGTGTCTTCTTCTTTTACAGTTTGCATAAGTGGGATGGCGGTTGGTGCTGAACTCTGGCGAGTGCGGAAAATAAAGTGATTATAATTACTATAGTCTATCAGAGGCCTACAAATCAAGGACTTTTAACCAAGGCGGTCATTTTTTTGTGAATTAGCTCAATGCCTGTGTCTTTTATCGTCAATTTTAGAAGAATATCAAGGATGAATCTCGTAAATTGTAAAATCTTAGGAGCCAGCATCTCAGGCTGGTCCTGATTATTTCGGGATTTAAACATGGAGCGGGTGGAATGGTCAATCAGACCGGTTCATTTGAAAGTCCAGACTATGCGGCCGGATGGGAAAGTCGGGCACCAAGGCGCGAGACTGCTTCCGCCCGGAACTGAGGGACGGCCGATCCTTTGTAATATCCCGTAATACGCAGCCCAGCTGATTGGCCGCACGCCATTATGGTTACGGATGCTGCGGCCATGGGCTGGGGGGAAGTCTGACCTGGATGTCCCAGATGGGTCACAAGGGCGTGTTTTGCCGCCCCGGCAGCCATGGTTGCGGACGGGTGAGTCGGAGACGATCGTAAATCAGGGAGCCGGATACAATGGGAAGCGCTGGGGGAGGGGCGCGCCAGATCTCTTGTGGCGGGTGCCGTCGCCCAGGGCGGAGGCGGCAACCTCAATGCCGGAGAAGGGCCACGTCTCGAGGTCGGCGGAGAATTCGACCCGTTGGCTGAAATCCTCATGGGTGTTGGAACGGCAGAAGCTGAGGGTGGCCTCGGTGCCGGGGATCCCGTCGACGATGAGGTTCTGCCGCGCGGAGTTCCCCATTCATCCTGTGGCAAAAGTAGGGCCGTGGGACGACAACGTCCCGGTATTACCTTTGCAAGTCCGGCGTCCTCGAAGAGACCATCTCCTGGAGATTCTCTGTGTCCCTTACTCTTGCTCTTGAAATTGTCTCCCCCGAAGGCCGTGTCTTCCGCGGCGAGATCTTCAGCGTCATTCTTCCGGGCTGAGTGGGCGAACTGGGCGTCTTGCCCGGCCATGCGCCGACGCTGGTGCCGCAAGGGCGGGACGGATGCCCGTGAATTAGCCTGACACATGCGCGCCCCGTCGCCCCGTGCTCCTGTTTTCTGCCGTCCCGATTTTGCTACTTTCCCATCGCAAGCCGGACGCTGATCCGCGCCGTCGCCACCCGCCCGGCATCGTCCATGGCCTGGAGTTCGTAGTCACCGGCCATGGGGAGCCAGGGAAGGGGATCGGCAGGGGGGCTGGCTCCGAGATAGCGGTTATCCGCAAACCAATGGATTTGCCGGATGCCGGGTGCCGCATTGGCCTGGAGGAGCAGGCGGCTTTGCTGCGGGGCATTGGCCTGGATGTAGTATGTCAGGGAGGGCTGTGGGCTGAGGATCCGGGGCGGGGGGCCGCTGGCGCTGCCGGTGGATTCATGCGGACCTGGACCGTCGTTTACCAGAGGGCTGGCGGCCCGGGGGAACCCTGCTTTGCGGAATTGAGCGAGACGTTCGGGGGACCAGACTTCCACGACGGTATCGCCCGCTTTTTGGTGCACCTGGCAACGGGTGATTGGAGAGACGCCGCCGATGAACCAGCCGTCGCGGCCGTGGGAGCAATATTTGCCGGTGAGATCACCGGAGACCGCACAGACGCGGACCTGGGTGACGTCAGGGGGGCGGGATTCCGCCAAGGTTTTGTCAGGGAGCTTGAGTTTATTGAGCGTCTGCCGTAGCAACGGGGCGGCAGTTTCCCGGGCGAAGCGTCCGGGCATGCCCCGGCCATCGAAATGGCCGACCCACACGCAGAGGACCCAGTCGCCCATCACTCCGCAGGCCCAGGCATCGCGGAACCCATTGGAAGTGCCCGTCTTGCAGGAAAGGCCGGGGGGGGCTCCGGGTTCCCCGCAGCGCAACGCCTCCAGCGTCAGCCAGCAGGCGGAGGGCGAAAGCCGGCCCTGCCGCGGATGGGCCAGCTCTGCATACAATCCGGCCAGTTCCAACAAACTCATTTCGGTGGCTCCAATGGCCAGGGCCAGTCCCGGATGGGGCGACAGCTCCACACCGGAAGCCCGCAGGAAGGCCTCCAAGCCTCCGTTGGGCAAACGCGAGGCCAGTTCGACCGCCGGCACATTCCGGCTGAGACGGAGGGCTTCGCCGGCGGCGATGGGGCCGAGAAAATTGCGGTCGCTGTTTTCGGGGTTATAGCCGGAGAACCGCCTCGGGGCATCATCCAACAGCGTTTGCGGCTGGATCAGACCGGCATCAAGGGCCATGGCATAAATGAAAGGCTTGAGGGTGGAACCCGGGGAGCGCCGCGCTATTGTCCCATCCACCTGACCGGCAATGCCGGGATCGTGAAAATTGGCCGACCCCACGCTGGCCCGGATTTCGCCGGTGGGGGCATGGAGCAACACGGCGGCGGCATTGCGCAATCCCTGCGGACGCCAGCGCTCCAGAAAATCGCGGATCGATTGCTCCACCACCTGCTGTTGGTTCGGATCAATCGTCGTGGCAATGCTGAGCGATTTCGGCTCCTCCCGCAGCCGTCGTCTGGCCAAATGCGGTGCCCTGCGGGGAATGGGGGTCGGTTCCAGGTGGAACTCCGCATCCAGCTCATTGGGCGGTTCGCCACGGGTGGCCCGGAGGCG
>JAYUWQ010000858.1:0-3022 GCA_043753485.1 bacterium | reverse complement strand
CCTGCCGGCCTGATATGTTTTCCTTCCTGAAAAATCATCCCTTCCCCGTCGAAGCCCGCTTTGAACATTCGCTGGTTCTCACCTTCGCGGTGCCGGCCTCACAGGTATCCGGCCGGTTGCCGCCCTGCCTTGTTCCTGACACGTTCAATGACCGCTGGGCCTTTATCGCCGTCGCCCTGGTGCAGGCGCGCGATCTGCGTCCGGCCGGTTTTCCCGCACTCCTTGGCAGTGATTTTTTCCTGATCGGCTACCGGATTTTTGTCCGTTACACCAACGCCAGGGGACAACGGCTCCGGGGCCTCTTCATCCTGAAATCCGAAACCAACCGCCGGAAGATGGAATGGCTGGGCAATCTCTTCACGTCCTACAACTACACCACCACCGAGATCCGCGAAACGCGTCAGGATCAGCGATGGCTCATCCAATCGGCGGCCTCCGGCTTGGAAGTCGAAACCAGCAGCGCGCCGGGCCCGGTGCCTCTGCCGGCAGGTTCACCTTTTGCTGACTGGACTGAAGCCCGCCGCTTTGCGGGGCCCCTGCCCTTCACTTTTTCGTGGAAACCCGCGACCCGGCAGGTGCTCATCATCGAAGGTGTGCGCCAGCATTGGAAACCGGAACCGGTGGAGGTGATCCGCCACCGGTTTGCCTTCCTCGAATCCCTCGGCTGTCCCGGCCTGATCCTGGCCAATGCCTTCAGCCTGCAGGACATTCCCTACCGTTGGAAGAAAGGCCGCTTGGAATCATGGAATCCGTAAGAATACCCTTCCGAGGCGTAATCAACTTCGTCCGGTTCAACTGGCACTATTTCGCTCTGTCTTCCGGGATCCTGCTCGTCCTTGCGCTGGTTTGGCGATTGCTCCCTGGCCCCTTGGGTGACCTCGCCGGAATTGGCCTGCTGCTGGCTGCGGCTGCAACCCTGCTCCCACTGATTGTGTCTGTAATCGTTTACGACAAGTCAGGGCTTTACACCTTGGACTGGCTGGATGACTGCCAAATTCCTCCCGAAGCCAACCTGGTGAACATTCATTCGGGATTTGATGAGACCAGCGGGGCCCTCCATCGCAAGTTTCCCTCGGCCCATTTGACCGTGCTGGATTTTTACAATCCTGCACGGCACACCGAAATCTCCATCCGCCGTGCCCGCCGCGCCCACCCGCCGTGGCCGGGCACCCTGACGGTCAGCACCGCCGCGCTGCCCATGCCGGACCATGGCAGTGATGTCGCGTTCCTGATTCTGGCCGCCCATGAAATCCGGGATGATGCGGAACGCGCCCATTTCTTCCGCGAAGCCAAACGCCTGCTTGCGCCCGGTGGACGGATCCTTGTCACCGAGCACTTGAGGGATGTCCCCAATCTGCTGGCTTATAATATGGGGGCCTTTCACTTCCACACCCGCCGCACCTGGGAAAAAACCTTTGCCGCCGCCGGACTGAAGGTGGTCCATGCCAGCACCCACACTCCATTTTTAAACAACTTCATCCTCCAATCCGATGGAACCCCTGCTTGAACTTTGCGGCCTTCTGCTGATCGGCCTCGCCCTCCTGCATCTCATTTTTCCAATGTATTTCCATTGGAAGGAGGAACTGGCGCGGATCAGTCTGATCAACCGCCAGATGATGATCGTCCACACCTTCTTCATCGCCTTGACGGTTTTCCTGATGGGTCTGCTGTGCATCACCTCGGCAGACCTCCTCACCACCACTCCCCTGGGGAAACGCATTGCCCTGGGGTTCGGCATGTTCTGGGCCATCCGGCTGGTGATTCAATGCTTTGGCTACTCCGCGGAACTCTGGCGGGGCAAACAGATGGAAACCACCGTCCATGTGTTATTCATTCTCCTGTGGAGCACCCTGACAACCGTCTTCCTCAGGACGGCACTGGGTTGAAAAGTTGTGGACGATAACTGTGCCGGAGCGCGGCTGGAAGTTGAAGCGCACGATGCGCCGGGCTGGATCCGGAGAACTCACTTTGCCGGTCAATTTGCTCCGGTCCTGGCAACGGTCCTGCCCATAATCCTGGTCAGGACGATTCAGGAAAATGTTTTCAGAATGAATTTGCATGATCAAAGCCTTTCCGATTAAGCTATGGTTCTATTACTATCCTGGCTCCACAACCACCAACATCCATCATTTATGATCCGCTCTCCACTTTTGGCTCTTCTGCTGTGCGCCGTGCCTGCCCTCCAGGCCGACGTCAAAAAGCCCGCCGCTCCTGACAAGGCCCCGAAGACTGAGAAAACCACTCCCGCCCCGGACAAAAAAGCACCCGCCAAGGAGAAACCAGCGGCCAAGCCCTCCGCGCCAGCCTCCGGCGTCGATCCGGCGGATCAGGCGCTGCTGGATCATGCCAAGCTGGAACTCAAAAAATTGACTCCTGCCCAGACCACCACCCTCCTCAAACTGGCCAACGAGGGAACCCCGGCCGATTTGCAGACCATCCCCGGGGTCGGCGAAATCAAGGCTGCTGCCCTTGAAAAGGCCCGTCCCTTCAAAACGGCTGACCAACTCATCATGGTCGATGGCATCGGTGAAGTCACCTTCGATGGCATTGTCAAATGGGTCAAAGAAGGCATGCCCAAAGACGAGCCCGCGGCCGCCAAACCAGCGGCTAAACCCACCACAAAACCAGAGACCAAGCCTGCCGTGAAACCCACAGCAAAGCCTGAGGCCAAACCAGCGGTGAAACCTGAGGCCAAGCCTCCCACCAAGCCAGCGGCCGTCAAAAAAGACTAGCCAGATCACCCCATCCCACGCCCTGGGACGGAAGGCGGCCCTGATTCCATCACAGCCCTTTGGCCCGCTCCACGGCACGGAGCGCGGCAGCGGCTTTATTGACTGTTTCGATATACTCGCTTTCAGGAACGGAGTCGGCGACCACGCCGGCTCCGGCCTGGGCATAGGCCTGGCCATCCTTGAGGACGACGGTGCGGAGGGCGATGCAGGAGTCGTGATTGCCATCGAAGCCAAAATAGCCCACCGCCCCGGCATAGGCACAGCGTTTGCTCTTTTCCACCTCGGCAATG
>JAYUWQ010000857.1:0-3022 GCA_043753485.1 bacterium | reverse complement strand
TCGGTTTACTTCGATGCCTTGACGCTCTCCACGCCTTCCGTGGGGTTCTCAATCACCCAGCCCTCGCGCTTGGCTGCGGAGAAGAACATGCGCAGCGCCTTCACTTCGTGGTTCACTGTCGCGGGCTGGACATCAAGGGCGCGGGCGCCGCGGTAATCGAAGATATCCTGGCGGGTCACCAAGCAGATATCATTCTCAGCGCGCGGCCCGAGAAACTTGACCAGTTTCCCGGTCACGTTCTCATAGAATTTCATGGTGGAAGGTTCGGTCTCCGACTTCCGGCGGGCCAGCCATTCCGTAATGGCCTTCTTCACAGTCATCGTCACCAAGGTCTCACCGGAGACCATGGCGTGCAGATCCAGAAGGACGGCCCGGACCTTGCTGGCAGCACGATGGGCCCGCGCTGCGGCCTCGTATTGATCAGCGATGGACTGAGCTTTTTTCCGAAGTTCGGCGGGTTTGTGTGTGGGGTTTTTGGGAACCACTTCAACGCCGGTGGTACGCTTCCGGCGCCGGCCGTGAATGTCCGTGAAGCATGCGGTGTAGAAGTTAGAATTGGGGTGCCGCCAGAGAGAAGCCATGCCCCGGGTTTAAGTGAGAATGCGGATCTTGCAAGAACAAAAATCAGGACAATCGAGCGTATTTGAGGGTGATTGGGGAATGTTGCGAAAGTCGCAAATGCCTGTTTATCAACGTAATACGTTGATTATAAAAATCAACGCCCGCAACGTCAGTTCGATTCTGATCACCCGCTCCATCACCGAATGCAGCCGCAGCCGCGCTCGTGCTGATCTGAAACACTGCGCGATGTTGGACGGCAAAGTGGTTGGTGGAATGAAGGAATGCCTGGAACTGCGGCTCTCAGGCCCCGAGGAGGTGGCGGAGGATGTAGAACTCCAGACCTTCATAATCGCGGGCGTCCCGGAACTGGGCGACGAGGGATTGGTCTAGGGAACGGTATTTCGCGACCAGCAGCAGAAAGATTTCGCGGCTGTTGGTGAGGTGGGCCGTAACAGGGGAACCGGCCTGGGTGCGCATGGCTTTGACATCCAGTCCAATGAACTCGCCGCGGCGGCCATAACCGGCTTCCTCCAGCACGCGGACCTGGTTGAAACCGACGCGGAGGTTGGCGCCGCCGAAGTTTTTGTCCTGATCGTATTTGAGTCCATTCTGATCGTTCAGGTGGACGCTGCCCAATTTGTCGTGGGCCAGGGCGAAGGCCATTTCATCGCTGGGGTCCAGTCCCGCCAGCAGGGCGTGCGCGCTTTCAATCAGGCCTTTGACGCGTTTTGGATCGCTGGAGGCATAAGCCAGGGCGATGGCGTGGCCGATGGTTGGAACGTAGGCCTGATCGGTAGGCTCATTGGGTTTCGGCTCGATCCAGATTTCAATTTCGGGATCATACGCCAGCATCCCATTGATCGTTTCCAACAGACGCTGGTAGGCCAGCCGGGCATCCTTGGCCTCGCGGATGTAGCTGCCCTCGCGGGAAAGCCAGAGCACCATGGCCTTGCAACCGATGGCACGGGCGATGTCGATCGCTTTTTTTGTGCGGTCCCAGGCGTAGGTACGATCCGCGGCACTGTTGGAAGTGTAACCTCCATCCACGGTGCGGGGATCAAACCACAACCGGGGGGCCACGAACTCCGGCGTCAATCCCTGGTTATCCAAGATGGTCTTCACCGTAGCGGCTTGCTTCATCAGGCTGTCAGGACTGAGCCCATCGAGTCCCGGCACCACGTCGTCATCGTGGAATTGAACCCCTTCAAAACCGAGCGGACGGTAAAGGGCATATTTCTCCTCGTGGGGAAAGGCCGGCCGGACTTCGGGACCGAAGGGATCGCCTCCCTCACTGATGTTCCATGGACCAAAAGAGAAACGGTAATTGACGGGGGTATTCATGGTCGCCAATTAAGCAAAACGGCCCGCGATCTTCTACGTCTCCTGTCTCAGGCTTTGGCACTATAGTCTCATTTTTGTTGCAACTATTGGTATCTGCCGCAAAAATAGTGCCGATGTCGATGCGCCGGGAAACCATTGAGATGCCGGAGGGACAATCCTTCCGCATCATCCGATGGTCGCGCTCGGTGCGTGTGGTGGAAAATCTGCTGGCCGATGGCCGGCGGCGGGAGGTGGCGGGTGAAGGCAGCCGTTGGCACTACCATCCTGAAATGGAGCTGACACTTTTCTCCCGGGGAGACGGAGACCGGTTTGTGGGCGACCACATCGGGGCGTTCGGGGCCGGGGATCTGGTGCTGCTGGGCGGGATGGTGCCTCACTATTGGCATGCCCGGGGCGAGACGGCGGGGCTTTCCCTGCAGTGGCACTTTCCGGCCCACCATCCGCTGTGGGAACTGCCGGAGACCGCCGGTCTGGCCGAACTTTTTGCCCGGGCCGCCGGCGGGCTGCATATCTCGGGTGCAACCCGGGATACCCTCGTGGAACAGATTCCGAAGCTGGCCGCGGCGGAGGGCCTGGTTCGTTTTGCGCTCCTCCTGGAACTGTTGCATGCCTTGGCGGCGGCCCCGGGCGGGGAAGTGCGGCCCATGGCCAGCCGGACATTCATATCTCCCGCCGACCGCACCTATCAGGATGCCATGAGCCGGGTGCTGCGGCATTTGGCAGGGCATTTCCGGGAGGATATCCGGCTGGATGATGTCCTGAAAATTGCAAGGCTGAGCCGCCCGACTTTCGCCCGCCAGTTCAAGCGTCATACCGGACGGAGTCTGAGCGACTTCCTGATCGAACTCCGCCTCCAGGCCGCCTGCCGGGAATTGGCAGGAAACCGGCGCAGCGTGCTGGAGGTCGCGCTCGACTGTGGATTTTCCCAGGTTTCCTTTTTCAATCGGGTCTTCAGACGGACTATGGCCTGCAGTCCTTCAGAATACCGCGCCGGCTCCAGCCTTACCACTGGAGTGGCCGCTCCAGTGCGGGATTGATCACGCCAGCCGATCCCCTGCATTGGTGCGACCGGTTGTATGCCGGCTGATTTCGATTACTTGGCAGGTATCCATGAAACGCC
>JAYUWQ010000856.1:0-7719 GCA_043753485.1 bacterium | reverse complement strand
GCTTCAGCATTTCGTCCTTGAGGCTGGCGGTGGTTTTGGCGGGGAAGACTTCGTCGGCGCCGAGTTCTTTGGCGAGGGCGAGACGGGCTTCGCTGAGGTCGGAGGCGTAAACTTTGGTGCACCCGGCGGCTTTGAGGGCTTGGATGGTGAGGAGGCCGATGATGCCGGCTCCGATGACGAGTCCGGTCTGGCCGGGGCCGGCCTGGGCGCGGTTCACGGCGTGGAGGGCGACGGCGGTGGGCTCGACGAAACAGGCCTGCTGGAAGGTGACGTTGTCAGGGATGGGGATGACGACGCGGGCGGGGACGGCGACGTATTCGGCAAAGGCGCCGTGCTGCCGGTAGTCGGGGCAGGAGACGCCCAGGACGCGCCGGTCTTCGCAGAGATTGACGAGGCCATCGGCGCAGTAGTGGCATTTCCCGCAATAAAGGGTGCTGTCGAAGGTGACGCGCTGGCCGGGGGTCCAGGAACCGACTTCGGCCCCGGCGGAGTGGATGGTGCCGGCAGCTTCGTGGCCCATGATGATGGGGGGGAGGCGGCGGCCGGTGCTGCCGTCCATGCCGTGGACGTCGCTGCCGCAAATGCCGCAGGCGGCGACTTTGATGAGGACTTCGTCAGGGCCGCAGGTGGGCGCGGGGGCTTCGCCGAAAGTGAATTCTTTGTAGGCTGTGAGCGTTAGGGCTTTCATGGGAATGGGCGGGCGGGGGCGGTGAGGAATGGTTTGGAGGAGGGGGTGGAAAGATAGGTCCTATATGACCTATAGGCCCTTTTTCCAAGGGGATGCTTTTTGAAACACACGGCCAGGATGAGCGTGCTCCCTTCCGGGCTACCGGATGAAGTAGCTCAGATTTTCCAACTCCACCGCGAGGTCCACGTTGTTGACGACCACGGCTTCCGGGACTTCGAGAACTACGGGGGCAAAGTTGAGGATGGCCTGGATGCCGGCGGCGGTGAGCTGATTGACCACCTGCTGGGCGCCGACGGCGGGGACGGCGAGGATGGCCATTTTCACATTCTGGGCGGCGATAAAGGCATCCAAGTCCGTCATCACATAAATAGGCACCGTGGTCTGCACACTGCGGGCGCGCTGCGGATCCTGATCGAAGGCGGCCACAATTTCGAACCCTTCCTTGTTGAATCCCCCGTAGTGGAGAAGAGCGGCGCCGAGATTCCCCACCCCGATCAGAATCACAGGCTGGAGCCGGGTGGTGCCGAGCACCTGATTGATCCGGCCGGAGAGCATCTCCACATTGTAGCCGAGCCCGCGGGTGCCGAAATTCCCGAAATACGCGAGGTCCTTGCGGAGTTGCGGGGATTTGACGCCAGCCGCCCGGGAAAGGGCATCGGAGGATACGGTCTCGATGCCATTTTCCCGCAGACGCTGGAGGCATCGCTGGTAAATAGACAACCGGTAGACGGTTTTGCGGGGGATATCGACTCGGTCGGACATGGGAGGAACGGGCGGACTGATGCCCCCAACCCGGGGAGACGCAAGTAAAAGCACGTGGTGCAGGCCCCCCGCCAAATGGAGGTTCTGCCGGAAAATCTTCCGATGCGACAACTTGCACCCGGCGCGGACTGCGACAGATTCCGCGGTCCTCCAGCCCTCCAGGACTGGCCTGCGACCCAACCCAACCTCCCTTCTTATCATGAAACTCATTCCTATGATCAGTTCCGGCATCGCCGGTCCTCTCGGTGTGCTCCACCTGCCCCGTCTCTGGCAAAAGGCTTCCCTGGCGGCGGTGGGCCGTTTGCATGACGACTACCCCGGCTGCGGCAAGGGTTACGATAACATGGTTCTCGAAGGCCTCGGGCTCGACCGGGAAGCCTTTCTCAACTTCATCAAGGACAAAAAGCCAACCTATCCGGAATGCGAAGCCTGGGTGCTCAGCCAGAAGGGCGGATCCCTGGATGCCGAAGCAGTGCGCAAGCTGAATGGGGCCATTGCCGGCTACATCCATGACGATGCCACCCGCAAAGCGATCCTCGCGGAAAGCAACATTGAAGACACCGGCGCCATCAAGGATGCGGTGAACCTGAATAACCTGGACGACTGGAAGGCTTTCCACCGCGACGTGCTGGCCTGAGCCGCATGGATCGAGGTTTCCTCTGGAACCGGCCCGGGATCAGTCCCGGGCCGGTTTTTTGGTATCAGGCACGGAGGGGATGGCTTGCCATTGACGCCGCCAGCGCGAGGGCTCAGCATGCGTCCAGCCAATTCCAGCGCCGACGGAAGCGGCCCCAGTCCCAACCAACCTCCATGCCGCCTGTCTTTTCGATGGCACTGCCAATGCTCTGGCTGGTTCGCGTGCTGGCCTTTCTGGCCATGGCCACCTCCTTCTGGCTGACCCTGCAAAAATGGCTGGGTCCGCGGATCAGCCTGGCAGGCTGCGGGGGCTCGGAAGGCTGCGCCACCCTGCTCGACAGCCGGTGGTCGAATTGGTTCTCCATCCCGGTGACCCTGCTGGCGGGGACAATCTGGCTGGCCGTGCTGCTGCTGACCCTGCCCACGGCGGGAAAGTGGCTGGGGCGCACGGCAGACCAATTGCTGGCAGCCAGCGCCATGCTTCTGTTGGCCGGAGCCGTGTGGTTCGGCCTGCTGATGGCAGCCGTGGTGAAGGTGTGGTGCCCATGGTGTGCCGCGCTGCATCTGGCCGCCCTCGTGGTGGGCGGTCTCCTGCTCCATGCCACTTGGCGGGCCTCCCGCCAGGGAGAGCTTGGTCTGTTTTCTGCCGCTGCGCAGGCCGGAGTGGCAGGTTTGGCCCTGCTGGTGCTGGGCCAAGTTTTTGGGAAAGCCCCGGATACCCATCTCATCACCGGGGAATCCGCGGCCACCCCGCCTCTTTTAGAGTTGCCCACCGCCGGGACGGTGTCTTTTTTAAATGGAACCATGGTCTTTGCCCGGCAGGCCCTGCCCTCGCTCGGGGCGACCGATGCCAAACATGTGTTGGCGAGTCTTTCTGATTACACCTGCCCTTCCTGCCGCGCGCAATATATCGATCTCAAAACCCTGCTCCGGGGGGCTCCGGAAAGCTACGCGCTGCTCATACTTCCCACCCCTCTGGACCGCACCTGCAATCCCCATCTGCCGCTCAATGCCCGGGACCATCCCGGGGCCTGCAGTCTGGCACGGCTCTCCCTTGCCCTTTGGAAGGCGGCCCCGCAGCATTTCCCGGCTTTTCACGATTTCCTGATGACCGCCGCGCTTCCGCTTGATGCCACCACGGCCCGGGCCGAAGCTGCCCGCCTCGCCCCTGCTGCCGTGCTGAACGAAGACGCCTCCTGGATCGTTTCCCGAATTGCCGCCAATATCGAGGCGTGGCATCAACTTTCCTCCGGCAACAGCAAACTGCCCAAACTCCTGCTGCGTGACGACATCGTCCTGCACGGTTCCACCTCCAGCACTGAGCGCTTTTTGGAGATTATAAAAGAGGCCTTCACCTATCCCCCCGACGCCGCAATTCCCGTCAGCATCGTTCCCCGATGATCGACCGCATTCCCCCCGGCGAATCCCTCATCAATTTTTCATAAAATTTTCTTTATTTTCCCTGCAAATTTCTATTCCCATTACGCTGCATGTTCTGTATTTACAAAGACATTATGAAGCCGGCCCCCCTCCTGCTGTTCCTCCCCCTCCTCTTTCCGGTTCATGCCCTCGCGGCACGTCCATTGACCAAACCTGAGTTGCGCGCCGACGGGCGCTACGAATTCAGGGAGCATGGCCGCCCGGTGAAATACCGAATTGCGACCGATGAGTTGCAGGAATCAGGTACGGGTGTCGACAAACGCATCAATATTCCCGCCAAGGATCACGTTCGGAAATTGCAGCAGGCAGCCAAAGCTCTGGGCCAAGGCCACCGGAAATATGACCTGGTTGCCTACCGTGAGGGCGAGCCCCCCACCGAGCGGAACCGACGGATCGTTACCAACCGGGTCGGTGTCACTTTGGAGGATGGGATTGACCCCACCAGTATCGGCCTCGCCATCCAGGCGAAAGGCATGAAAGCCGTGGACTATCTCCCGGGGGATTATATTCTGGAGTTTGCCGACGCCGCAGAGGCCATCGTTGCCTCCGAAGCCCTTGCCAACATACCCGGCGTGCACCGCGCCAACCTGCTGCTGGGCCAGAAAAGGATCCAAGCCTTCATCCCCAACGATCCCTTCTTCTACAACAATACCACCCCCGCGAACAATCCGAACACCGGGGCCTATTATGGTTACTTGAACCGGATCTACTACGACACCGCAGAACTGAAGGCCGTCAGGGACCCAATCATTTTCATATACGCAATAAACGAAACCCGCGCCTTTCAGTGGTATCTCAATCGGCTATCCCAGGCCCCTCCAGGCGCGACTGCGGTGGCCAATCAAGTTTCACCGGTCTACTGGTCCAACTACAAGGAAAAGGACCTTCCTTCTTTTGTGGATCCAGACTACAATATTTATCCATTGCGATTCGAGCTATTCCGTAACGACGTCCCTTTCAGCAGACTTCCAGTTGTCCCCCCACCCAACGGCGAGCGTGCATTTCCCACCTATTTTGAAAATCCCGTTGATATCAACGTTATCCCAGCCTGGGACATCAGTACGGGAGGAGACGCCCCTTCCCTGATCGATGGCACCGGCGTCAAAGTGGGGATTATCGATGATGGCGTCCAACTCAATCATCGTGATCTCAACAGCCTCAACATTCTCACCAACGACGACCGCAACTTTCTGGATGGCGATCAGTCACCCACGTCCGTGGACCAGAAGCGGTTTGATCCCACCCCGCCGATCGGTCAGAATCACGGCACTGCCGTGGCGGGGCTGATTCTCGCCGCCCGGAACAACGCCGAGGGTGGAATCACCGGGGTGGCTCCCGATGCGAAGTTGGCTGCCTACCGGGTGATTGGTCTTTTTGCCGACGATGCCATCGTCGCGGATGCCATGGTCTGGGGCGGCGCGCGGGTGGCGCCTCAACCCACCACCACCGATCCGTTCCTGCTCAGCATGGCATTACGACGGGGAGCGGTGAAATTCGACATTTCCTGCAATCCGTGGGGCATTGCAAACAACGGCCGGGATCTGATTCCCTTGGATTTGTATGCACGCAAGGCTATGGCCTTCGGAGTGGACGAAGGCCGGGCAGGCCGTGGGGTTATTTTCATCTTCCCGGCGGGAAATGATGGGGAAAATCATGGAAACACCAACTATAGCGGCACTTCCAATTCCATTTACGCCCTCAACGTAGGAGCCGTTTCCGACTTGGGACGGCGGGTCGCTTACTCCCCACCTGGAGCCTCCCTGCACGTGGTGGCACCTTCCGGCGGTGGAGAAATGCCCGGCCGGATATTGGATGCGGCTGGGAAATTCCTTCCGCTGGTGATACCTCCAGTGCGCCCTGACACCGCCCCCCAGCGAGCCAATTCCTATGGCTATGCCCTGACCCCTGATGAATGGGACACGCCCCGCAGCTCCACTTCTGTAGGCGCCACGCTCCGTGACACCCAGCAGGTCGTCACGCTGAACACGCCCAATTCCACCACCGGGACCCCCGGCTACAACAATAACTTCTCCGGCACTTCCGCCTCCTGCGCGCTCGCCACCGGCGTGGTGGCTCTGATGCTGGAAGTCAATCCCAATCTCGGGTGGCGCGACGTGCAGGAAATCATGATGCGCAGTGCCAAGGTGGTCGATCCGATGATGGGGGAATGGCAATACAACCACATGGGCATGCCCATGAGCCACAACTACGGGGCCGGAGTGATCGACGCCGCCCATGCGGTCCGGCTGGCCCAGGTCTGGCAGAATCTGGGCCCCCGCTTCGGGACCGTGGTTGCCAACAAAAACACCTACGATTATAACGAAATCAAGGGCCTGTCCAAGAAGTCCCCCTCCAACCAGCTGATTCCGGACAATCCTGCCGCTACCGCCACCATTCCCAATGGAGCCAAAAACGTCAGAAATTTCACCATTGATGCCCCCGACCCTGACCTGCGGATCGAACAGGTAGTTGTAAGGTTGCGGATCAAGCATGGCCGGCGCGGCGATCTTGGAATAATCCTCACCTCCCCGAAATCGGGTCAGTCCGACACCGACGTGGAGAGCTATCTGATGGTGCCCCACCGTGATGACTACAACGAAGACATCGGCCAACAGATTGATCCCCGTACAGGACTCGAGCACACCGACAGCGACAACGATGTCAGAGACGGGGAATATTATGATTTCACGACCGTCCGGCATTGGGGAACTTCCACACAGAATAAACTTTTGGTCCCCGGATCTTCCACCACGGGCGGAAGCTGGACTCTCACGGTCTGGGACAACACCAACAAAGGGCCCATTCCAGTCCCCCCCGCAACTTTCGTCAATCCTGCGGCCGCCCTGCCAGAAGACCGGGTTTTTTGCCCTATAGGGAACCCGGCCACCGCTGGCGAGGATGCCGGACGGGTCAATTACATTGAGGTCATGTTCCACGGCACCAAGATCCCTTCCACCAATGAGCCACCCGACATCGTGACCACTAAGATGATCGGCAAAACCGGCAAGCCCTTCCAAGCCAGGGTGAAGGCCTCGACCGACCTCACCGCCAGTTCGATCACGGGCTTTGCCCGGGCACCGATCTACGACTATCAAATCCGCGTCCTCAGCACCCTGACGGGCTCCAACGATTTGATCATCGGCCCCAGCACCGCCGAGCAATACGTTAACCTGTATCTGAATGAGCCCACCCAGCTTCCCGAGCAGTCCCCCGTACATCTGCGCTTTGACCGGACGACAGGCCAACTGACTTCTGCCCCCTACTCCGAACCTCCTGACTTTTTTGCTGATTCGTGGCTCACCACCACTGAGACCATCGACCCGCCCCCCACCCCGCCCGCACCACTAACCAGATCAGCGTGGCGTCCCTTTACACCGCTTCCCAAGGGCTCGTGGCTGGTCGAGGTCAAAGCCACCAGTATTTTTGGCACTACCCGGGTCCAGCTCCCTATCACGATCAAGGACCGCTTGACGTATGAAGAATGGAAAACACTGTATTTTCCCGACGAACTCGGCGATCCTCTCATTTCGGGGGACCAGGCCGATCCGGACTTCGACGGAGTGCCCAACCTGCTGGAATACGGCATGGGAGGCGATCCCCGGGTCTTCGAGGCTTCGCTGGCTCCCAGCCAGCAGGTGGTCGGCGGCAATCTGATCTATACCTACCAGGTCGACACCAGCGCCAGTGGTTATACCATTACCCCCCAGGTATCCAATTCGCTGGTCCCCTTGGCGTCGTGGACGGCAACCACCTCCACCCTATTGACCAGTGATGGCTCCATCGATACCCGGCAGGTGACGCTGCCAATCGTTCCCGGAAGTCCGCAATTCATCCGGCTCCGTATCACGCAGGGAACGGTCGTCCCCTGACCCTGCGTTTCCAGTAACTGCCCCTCCCTGCTCAATCATGCGGCGGCCTCCTCACAAGGGGGGCCGCCGTTTTTGCTCAATTATGGACTTTTCCACGCCCCGCCGTCCTGGCGGCCTCCCATTGCGCACCGGAAATTTATTATCTTCCTGGGATTGAATTTTTCCTGCCGCTTGGTTTAATCAAGGCATTGTGGAGGGTGCGCTCCGGCCTGTTCCTTTTTCTGATCACTCATGAAGATTCTTCCTCTCGCCCTTTTCTCGCTGGCTCTCACCACTTCTGGCTCCTTCGCCCAGTTCGATGTGCTGCGGGACAAACTGGAGGGC
>JAYUWQ010000855.1:0-3025 GCA_043753485.1 bacterium | reverse complement strand
TGGTTTTGCTCGTCAGCAGGGAACGTCTCAAGAATCTTGAAACCCCATCAAGTCCTGCCGGGACGATGTTGCCGGTGGATACGCCTGGGGTGAGCGCTGCCGGGGCCAAGCCTTCAATTGAGGGGAATGAGGGGGTGAATTGGCAACAGGGGTTGAGCCCTGACCAAATCAGCGAACGATTGGAGGCTAATATTCAAAAACGGGGAGGAAGGTTGCAGGTGTGGAAAGATAGCATGAAGCGCGTCCAAGGACGGGCTGAACGTATCAAAAATGTGAAACTAACGCCGGAACTGGAACGGTTTCTCGACAAAGTGGATTTGGCAATGCACGAATGTGACGTCCTGATCACTGCTCCAGGCGCCCGGCTGGAGACCTTGTTGGAAGCGAAACAGGCGTATTGGGCTCACAAGGAAAAATACTATGTGGCGCCCACCAAGGCGGTGCTTAGAAATGATGTGGTCTACTTTATCACTGACCTTGATGCGGAGGTGGACGTCACCTTGCCCCATCACGAGGAATTCCTGAAACATAAAACCAGGAAGAGGCCGGATTTTTTCCGTGGGTGGGCAATCAAGCTGGGGGAAAAAGACAGCATCAGGCTTTATGATTGGGATTTTAACGTATTTCCTCCTGCCGACGGAATCATTGGAATCGCGACTGAATTCGAATGATGGATTTGCCGCCGTCACACCAGATCGGGGGCAATCGTCCGTTTCGGCGCTGTGTTTTTTCGAGTCTGCCGGCTTCCGCGAATGCGTGTAACGAACCGCTGCGCAGGATCCGCCTTGGTTCATAGTGGAGCGTGGTTTCCCTCCCATGGGCCCGCCACTGACAACCCAAGCAACCCGAACCAAACGTATGAAATCAATTCTCCTCACGCTCCTTGCGGTGCCTTTCCTGGCCGTCGCGGTGCAGGCCGAAGACGCCAAGCCACCGAAGCCCGACAAACCGAAGATGGACCCGGCTGCGGCCTTCAAAAAAATGGACAAGGATGCCAACAACGAAGTGACTCTTGAAGAGTTCAAGGCCACCCCCCGTTGGCAGAAAGAGCCGGAGAAAGCGGAAGGGGCCTTTAAAAAGAAGGACAAGGATGCCAATGGCAAACTGACCCTTGAGGAATTCTCCGCCAAACCGGAGAAACCCAACAAGCCCAACAAGCCTGCCAAAGAAGGCGAACCCAAAAAGCCCTGATCGCGACCTGACCCCTTCGAGGGGTTGACAATTCCCCGCCGTCCTCCCTGACCGGAGGGCGGCGTTTTGTTTTCACTCCTCGACTGGTCCGGACCGGGAGGCGGGTTGATAGTGATGCTGGACCTGGCGTTCCCAGATGTAGCGGCGGAAGAGGACTTTGACCGAAGCGGTGAGGGGCACCGCGAGCAGGGCCCCCAGCAGGCCGCCGATCAGGAGGGACCAGAAGAGCACCGAGAAAATAACCGTGAGGGGATGGAGGCCGGTGGCGTCGCCGATGATGCGGGGGGCGGTGACGAGGGAATTGATCTGCTGCACGACCACGAAAAGCACCGTGACCAGGACAGGGTAGACCCAGAGGTCCTGCATGCCGGCAAAGGTGTTGACCAGTTGGCCGGCCGCATCGGTGCGGCCGAAGTGGGCGATGGCGATGAGGACGGCGCCGAGCCAGCAGAGGAAATTTCCCACGTAGGGAATCAGGCCGAGGATGGCGACGAAGACGCCGATCAGCATGGCGTAGGGCAGGCCGATGATGGTGAGGGCGAGGCCGACCAGCAGGCCATCGATCATGCTGACCAGCATCTGGCCTCGGAAGAAGGCGATGAGGTAGCTGTTGATCTCGCCGAGCACACTGACGACTTCGGCTTTGAACTTGGAGGCCCGCAGGGGGACGTAATTGCTCCAGTTCTGTTTGATGGAATCACTCTCCTTCAGGAAATAATACAGATAAACCGGCACGAGAATGAATCCGACGAGATAACCGAAGATGCCAAGGAATCCCTGCACTCCGCTGCTGATGTAGGCGACGACGCGGGAGGAAATGGCTTCACTGTGTTCCGCCAGCCATTGGGCGGCCCGGGCCGCGCTTTTCTGGGGATTGATCGGGCTGTCGCGGTCCGCGAGGAGGGTTTCGTCCGGCAGGGTGGGCGGCAGGACCAGCGGGCCGGGGGCGGGGGTAAGGGCTGAAGCGGTGCCTTCAACCGGAGGAATCGTGGCCAATTCCGTGGCAGGGACAGGGGCAGGGGAGATCGCGGGCAGGGTGGCAGGCGGCGGGGTGGCCGGCGCTTTTTTGAAGTTGGTGACCTTGTCGGTGAGTTTGTCGACCGCTTCCAGGATCTGGCCGGTGAAATTGCCGATGTTCTGCACCCATTGGTCGGACCGGGCGGCGATGAGGCGGCCTCCTTTGCTGACGGTGGGGACTGCGACCGAGAGGAAGAGGAGCAGGATCAGGAGATGAAACATGATCCAAACCCACATCATGGCCCGGAAGCGGGGAGTGCCGCGTTTGACGAGGCGGTCGACCAGCGGCTGCAGCAGGTAAGCGAGGATGCCGGCGAAGGCGACCGGCACCAACACAGGCTGGAGAAACTGGAGCACGCGGGCGACCACGCTGACCGTGTAAACGGACATGGCGCCTGTGCCGAGGAGGGCGGCGCCGGTGATGGCGGTCCACAGGGTCTTGCGCTGAAAAGTCGAGGGATACTCGCGCTTGGGAGGAGTAGCGTCAGGGCGGCCGGATTTCACGTGCGCAGGCTAGGGAAGGAATGACCAATTGCCAATGACAAATGAAAAAAGAGGGCAGGCCCGCCGCCCCTCAGGGAACGCGGAAAACTTTGCCGGTGAAGGGGCATTTCACTTTGGCCCCGGCGGGGATGTCATTCACGTCAACCATGCCCTGATCCTCGGCGTAAGGGCTGCGCACGTAACCTTTGCGTCCCATGACCGGTATGCCGAAGGGGAGTTTGGCCAGCGGCACTGGCGCAGCGGCCGGAGGCGCGGGAGGGGTGTCGATGGTATCGGACGGTGCCGCGCCGGGGGCGGTTTCCGGCGGGGTTTC
>JAYUWQ010000854.1:0-7725 GCA_043753485.1 bacterium | reverse complement strand
GTGGCCTCGTTATGCTGTGGGTGGGAATCACCGCCGCGGTGGCGCAGGTCCGTCAGGGCGGCGTCTATCAGATTGAATCTGAATCGCTCGACTCGGGGGGAGGGGCGTCCGGAGCCGGAAGTTATGCGCTGCAGCAGACGTTGCCCGGCCTTGGAGGCACGGCATCCGGCGGGGTGTATTCACTTTTGTCAGGTTTTGCCGGGCAATTGGGAAGTGGCGGCACCGGTTCCGGGCCAGCCGCCTTTCTGGCATGGCAAACCGTTTTTTTCGGGGGTCCGGCCGAGCCCGGGGCCGGCCCCTACGATGACCCGGACCATGACGGCGTGGGGAATCTCCTGGAGTTCGCCTTCAATCTGCCGCCGTTCACGGCCAGCACCGCACTGGCCCTGCCGGATGCCACCGGCGGTCTGCCCTGGATCCGTGAGGAAGAGATGGATGGGACCCGTTATTTTATGATGGACTGCATCCGCCGCAAAAATGCCGGAGATTTCCAACCCCAAACGGCTACTGACCTCACAGCCTGGAGCCCAGCGGCCTTTACCGTGCTGAGCGGTCCGGTTGCCGTCAATGGAGCCTATGAACGGCTCAAACTGCGGCTGGGCCCGCCGATTCAACCGGGCCACAAGGTGTTCTACCGGCTGGCCGCCATCATCCAATAGCAGCCGCCTGGCGGGTCAGCCGGCCAGTCCCGCTTCCTCCAGCCGGGCTGCCATTTCACTGGACTGCAGGGTGCTGATCATCCCGGCGATATCGCCTTCCATATAATTGGTCAGGTTGTAGAGCGTCAGGTTGACCCGGTGGTCGGTGATGCGGTTCTGCGGGTAATTGTAAGTCCGGATTTTTTCCTCCCGGCCCCCGCTGCCGATGAGGGCTTTGCGGTTGGCGGAGTATTTGGCGGCTTCCTCCTGCTGCTTCCGCTCCAACAGACGGGACCGCAGAATGGTGATGGCTTTTTCCTTGTTCTTGATCTGGCTGCGACCATCCTGGCAACGCACGATCAGGCCGGTCGGGTAATGCAGCACCTGCACGGCCGAGTCGGTGGTATTCACCCCCTGGCCACCGGCTCCGCTGGCGCGGCAGACTTCGATCCGCAGATCATCGGGTTTGATTTCGATATCAATTTCGTCGGCTTCCGGGAGCACTGCCACCGTAGCAGTGCTGGTGTGGATCCGTCCCTGGGCTTCGGTGGCGGGCACGCGCTGCACGCGGTGCACCCCGCTTTCGTATTTCAGATAGCGGAAGACTTCCTCGCCGGTGACTTTGAACACCACCTCCCGGTAGCCTCCCGCATCGGAGGTGCTGGCATCCATAGGCTCAATCTTCCAGCCCATGGTATCAACATACCGGCTGTACATCCGAAGCAGGTCCGCGGCAAACAGCCCCGCTTCATCGCCACCGGTGCCGGCCCGGATTTCCACGATGGCATCCCGGTCCTCCGTGAGATCGCGGGGGAGCAGGGCATATTGCACTTCAGTCGCCAGCGATTCATGACGGGTGCGCAATTCCGGCAGTTCCTCCGCGGCCATGGCGGCGAACTCGGCGTCGTCGCCCTTGGCCATGATTTCGTTGTCCGCGATCTGGCGGCCGATGGATTGCCACTCGTCCCAGAGAGCGAGCAGTTTTTTGATCTGGGCGTGCTCCCGGGTCAGGACCCCCGCCTTTTTCGGATCATTGTAAAACTCCGGCGACGACACCGCCTCATCCAGTTCGGCAAGGCGCTGGCGTCGTTTTACGATAAGCGGGGCGTAGTCCATGGATTCAGGAAAAAAAGGAAGGGGAATTCGGGAAACGGGAGCGGCTGGCAGGTCCGCGGGGGCACTGCCGGATAAAGCAAAACGGTGCTGCATTCACAGGGAATGCGGCACCGTTCGGCTGGGAAAGGAATGTAATCGCTAGGAAGCGGCTCCGGCGAGCTTCGGCGCGGCGCGGCGCGTGGCGGTGGCCCCGAAGCGCTTGGCGAATTTCTCGACGCGTCCCGCGGTATCGATGAACTTCTGTTCCCCGGTGAAGAACGGGTGGGAGGCGGAGGTAATGCCGAGAGCGACGACGTAATGATCCACCCCATCAATCACTTCCGTTTTTTTGGAGGTGGTGGTGGAACGGGTGATGAAACGCGCCCCGCAGGCGGTATCGACAAAAACGACGTGATTGAGCTTGGGATGGATATCGGCTTTCATGGCAGGCAGGAAATGACTGTGGACGAAGTGTTACCGGTATCGCCACAGTGTGCGGCGGAAAAATCCCGGAAAACGGAAACGCATTTTAGGGGTCCCCCCGCGGGGATGCAACTGGAATTCAGTCCTTTTTGGGGAGGCGCTTCCCGACGCAGGCCATCCGGAAGCCGCCATACCCAGGCCGGCGCGCCGGGTGGCCGATGCCCCTGCCTTCCCATTCCGGATTCCGGCGGTCTGGAGCGGATGGTCCCCCCATCCGGGGATGCGTAAGGGCCGGATTTCAGGGGGAATTTGACTATGCGGCTGAACCTGCAACGGTAGTCCCGGGATAGACGGCGGTCAGGTCTGACTTTGGTCCGCGGGCCCGGCGGATGTTGTCCTGAGGCCTCCTTCAAGTTCTCCTTTTCATGAAGACAAGACGATTTGCACTGCGGCTCCACTTTGGCCTGTTCTGGATGGCACTCCCCGCTGCGGGGGCTGCTCCCGGGAAAACTAATCTGACCATTGCCGGGGAGGATTTCCATATCAATGGCCAGCCGACCTATCCGGGGCGGATCTGGCAGGGGCACCGGATCGAGGGCCTGTTGATGAACACCCGCATGGTGCAGGCGACCTATGACGATCTCAATCCGGAGACGGTGGCCCGCTGGGCCTATCCAGACACCGGGAAGTGGGACGCGGAGCGGAATGTGCGGGAATTCATCGCGGCAATGCCGGAGTGGAAGGCGCACGGCCTGCTGGCGGTGACGGTGAATTTTCAAGGTGGTTCCCCGGAGGGTTATTCGAAAAAACAGACGTGGCTGACGGGGGCTTTTGCCGCGGATGGAACGCTGCAGCCGGAGTTTGCGGACCGGATGCGGCGGGTGCTCGACGCGGCGGACCGTCTGGGGATGGCGGTGATCCTCGGTTATTTTTATTTTGGTCAGGATCAGCACCTGCGTGACGAGACGGCGGTGTTGAAGGCCACGGACCAAGCCACGCGCTGGATTCTGCAGGGGGGTTGGCGTCATGTGCTGGTGGAGGTGAACAACGAAACCAATGTCGCGGCCTATGATCATGCGGTGCTCAAACCGGACCGGGTGCATGAGTTGATTGAACGGGTCCACGGGACCCGGCAGGACGGCCGCCGGTTGCTGGTGGGTACCAGTTACGGCGGCGGCGCGGTGCCTCAGGGAAATGTGGTGCGGGTCTCCGACTTCCTGCTGGTGCATGGCAATGGGGTGAAGGACCCCGCCCGCATCGCGGAAATGGTGCGGCAAACCCGGGCGGTGCCGGGCTACCATCCCATGCCGATTGTTTTCAACGAGGACGATCACGAGGACTTCGATTTGCCGGAAAACAACTTTGCGGCGGCCACCGCGGCTCATGCGTCGTGGGGCTGGTTTGACTACCGGCGCAAGGGGGAGGCGATGGAGGAGGGGTATCAGTCGCCGCCCGTGAACTGGGGCATCAGCTCTGACCGGAAGCGTGCTTTTTTCAGCAAGCTTTCGGAAGTCACCGGGATGAGCCCACCGTGAGGCAGCGCCGGATCGACCTCCCCACACCATAAGTTGGCAATCTGCCGGAGTTCCGGTATAAGGGTGAAAAAATGTCCGAACCTGCTGCTGTTTCCTCCCCCACTCCTGCGGTCTGCCAGGACTGCGGGGGAATGTTGCCTGCGGGGGGAGGGAAGGGGATCTGCCCCCGTTGTTTGTGGAAGATTTCCTTTGAGGCGGTCGAAGAGGAACCCGTGGCGGGCGAGGGAGAGTTGGCCTGGGCCCGGTTGGGGGATTATGATCTTTACGATGAGATTGCCCATGGCGGAATGGGGGTGGTCTACCGGGCAAGACAACGAAGGCTGGGGCGCACGGTGGCGGTGAAGGTGCTCCGGGGAGGAGCCCTCGCGGAGCCGGAGGCGCGGCTGCGGTTCCGCCGGGAAGCGGAATCCGCCGGGCGGCTGCAGCATCCGGGCGTGGTGGCCGTGCATGATGTGGGGGAGGACCAGGGCGTGTGCTGGTTTTCGATGGATTATGTCCCGGGCGAAGACTTGGCCCAGCGGGTCCAGCAACGGCCCTTGGAGGCGATGGCGGCCGCCGGCTGTGTCCAGCAGGTGGCGGAGGCCATTCATCACGCCCACCAGCACGGGGTGTTGCACCGGGATCTGAAGCCGTCCAATATCCTGATGGGCTTGGATGATCAGCCCAGGGTGACTGACTTTGGGATTGCGAGGCATCTCGGGGACACTGCGGCGGGAGGACGGATGGCGGCGCTGACCCACTCCGGGCAAACCCTGGGATCGCCCAGTTATGCGTCGCCGGAACAGGCTCTGCGGGGCTCGGCGACCGTGCGGTCGGATGTGTATGGCCTGGGGGCGGTGTTATATCATACGTTGACCGGAAGAGCGCCGTTTGTCGGTCCCACCCTGGATTCCATCCTGCTGCAACTGCGGGAAGCTGATCCGGTTGCGTTGCGGCGGCTGAATCCCACGGTGCCCCGGGATCTGGAGACGATTTGTTTGAAGTGTCTGGAGAAGCAGCCGGATCAGCGTTATGCGACGGCCGCCGAGGTGGCGGAGGATTTGCGGCGCTTTGGGGCGGGGGAAACGCTTTTGGCGCGTCCAGTGAGTGGGCTGGGACGGGCGGTGCGCTGGTGCCGGCGGCGGCCGGCCCTGGCGGGGCTGGGCCTGGCGTTGCTGGTGGCGGCCGTGGCCGGGACGGCGGGGGTGTTCCATCAATGGCGGCGGGCGGAGACCAATCTGGTGGAGCAGTCCCAACAGCGGATGCTGGCCCAGGCCGGTGAGCGGGCGGCCCGGCTGCGCACCTACACCGCCGGAGTGTATGCGGCGAGCCAGGCGCTGCTGGCGGAAGATACCGGATTGGCCGGAGATCTGTTGGGTCGTCTGGTCCCGGCGGCCGGGGCCGAGGATTTCCGGGGACCGGAGTGGTATCTGCTGAATGACCGGACGCGCAGTCAGGATCTGGAAGTGTTGGAAGGGCATCCGTGGATTGTGGCCTGCCTCGCGGCCTCCCCGGATGGCAAATGGCTGGCTTCCGGGGGGCGGTTTGTGTCCGGCTCGGGAGGAGAGCAAAGCACGGCCTTTATCTGGGAACCCGCCACCGGGCGCCGGGTGTATGACGTGCCCGTCGATACCGGGTCGGTGAAAGCGTTGCAGTTCACCCCGGACGGGGAACGGCTGATGCTGGTGGCGGCAAGACGGGTGCGCTTTCTCCGTACGGGCACCTGGCAGCAGCAGGGGAATGAGGTGGCGGGAACCTACGGCTGTCTGGCCCACCGTGAGCCGTGGCTCGCGGTGACGGAGCCCCGGACCGGGGCAATTGTGATATACGATCGTGATTCCCTCGCGGAACTGCGCCGGCTGCCAGTCTCCGGGGCCATGGTGGAGTTTTCCAGGGATGATCGTTTTCTCCTGGTGACCGGAGCCGCTGCCGACCTCCAGCTTTGCCCGATGGACGGGAATGGTCCGGTGCGGAAATTTGCAACCGGCCGGCGCATGAATGCCGGTGCCCTCTCGCCGGATGGCCGGTGGCTGGCGGCGTGCGGTGGGCCGGACGTGATGATTTGGGATCTGACGCAACCCCAGGAGACCCCTCCGCGGCTCCTGACAGGGCACCGGCTGGATGTGAAAAACCTCGTCTTCACGAGCGGGGGGGACCAACTGATTACTACTGGATCAGACCGCACGATCCGCTATTGGAACACGGCGGACTGGCAACCGGCCGGTGTGATGCGGGGGCATCGGGATGAAGTCTGGTGCGCCCTGCCGGACCCTGCGGGACGCTGGTTGTGCACGGGCAGCAAAGACCAGACCGTGCGGCTCTGGCCGGTGCGCCCGCCGCAGGGGCCGTTGTGGCCATCCCATTTTGTGGTCCTGCCGGCCGTCTGGTCGCAGGATGGACGTCGGATTATTCTGGCGGGGCGGGGCGGGAACTCGGCGGTGTATGATCCGGAAACCCTCACCACCGGCAAGGTGCTGCCGGTCCCGACTGGACAGGCCGCGGGCCCGGATAGGACTTGGGTGCGCTTTGCGGAAGCGCCGGGACGGCTGGAGTGGTTTGATGCGGAGGGCCAGATTCTACGCCGGCTGGAATTGGAGGGAGATCCGGTACGCTTCAATGATGTGGAGAGCAAGGCATGGTCCCGGGATGGGCGGCGGTTCACCCTCGTTCTGCCCGAACAGAAGGTGGGGGTTTGGGATACCACCAACGGCCACCGCGTGGCGTTGTTGCCCCGCCCGGCGGGAGGGGTCGCGTTGCCGATCACACTCAATGCGGATGGCAGCCAACTCGCGGTGGCTGGCAGTACGGCGGCGGTGATCAAACTGTACAACGTGGACACCGGAGCGGCACGCAGCCTGATCGGTCACCTCGCCCAGATCACGACCCTCGCCTTTTCGCCGGATGGCCGGCAACTCGCCAGCGGAAGCATGGATGCGACCATCCGGCTTTGGGACACTGTCTCCGGGGACCCGCACGCAGTGCTCCGTGGGCATGTACAGGACGTGACCTGCGTCGCGTATTCGCCGGGGGGGCGGACCTTGGCCAGCATGGGAAATTTTGAAGCGGTGCGGCTGTGGAATCTCGAAACAGCGACCGAAGTGGCGACCCTACCCCAGCCCAACGCAGCCAATTGGTTGTCCTTCAGCCCCAACGGACGATGGTTGGCCGTGACGCAGGGGGATCCGGCCGAGCGAGCCTCGCCAGAGCTGGAGCGGGTGATGATCCTGCCGACGGGAATGGATCAGCCGGTGGATTGAAAAGGAGAAAGAAATCGGTGCAAAGGAGTCTTGGCAGATGCTTTGGAAGAGTTTATATTGAGCGCCCCTTTATTTTTCCTCTCGCCCCATGCCGCGCGTGCCCTCTTCCCCGAAAGCCGATGATCTGGTGGCGCGCCGGGCTCCTGCGAACCGCCGGTTGCCCCGGGCAAAACGGGACAAAATGCTCGCCAGCCGGACCACCTCGGCCGTGCTGCGTCCTCCGCGCACCGTATCGATCCGGCAAATCTACCAATGGATCGCCTGGGTTTTCCTGCTGCCCGCGTGTCTCATCACCACGCGCGCCCTTGCTTCCGGCTTCATGGATTCCATGGGCCAGTCCTTCTGGCAGACGCCGGCTTTTTGGTTTTTCGCCCTCGGCCTGATCCTGTGGACGATCGCCTTCCTCTGGCTGCCCCGGCCGGTGTGGCTCTATGTCTGGGCGCATGAGATGACCCACGCCATCTTCACGATTCTCTGCGGCGGAAAGGTCCGGTGTTTCCATGTGACCTCCAAAGGAGGCCACGTCCTGACCGACAAAAACAACGTGCTGATTGCCCTCTCTCCCTACTTTATCCCACTTTACACGCTGATCCTGGTGCCACTGTGCCTGCTGCTTGGAACCTGCTTCGACCTTACCATGCGTTTTGCCCTGCCAGGCGGTTTTGGGTTCCGGCCGCTCTGGGGTATCTTCCTGCTGATCGGACTCACCTGGGGATTTCATCTCACTTTCACGCTCTGGATGATCGGCAAGGATCAGCCGGATCTGCGGATCAATGGCGTCTTCTTCTCCACCACCCT
>JAYUWQ010000853.1:0-3026 GCA_043753485.1 bacterium | reverse complement strand
CCCGTATTGGGTTCAAACCAATTGCTGCGGCCAATACCTGCGAAGGTCTGACGGCTCCGGCCTTTGGCGGGGATCTGAATGCGGCCTTCTGCTGGTTCGTGGAGCAATATCCGATGTCCCAGGATGACCGCGAAAAAATGCAGCGGCTCCTTGAGGAACACGGGAAAAAGGCTTTCCAGTCCATTGATGACCTGAAGTTTCTACCGCGGCATTATGGAGTCTGCATCATGCGTCTTGCGACGGGAGCCCAGATTTACAATCCCGAGGAAGCACCCGGCCAGTCGGTGTTTCCGGACACATTGTTGGAAAAGCACAACGTGTTCCCGCTCTTCTGCGGCAAGCAGCACGTCTACCTGCTCAGTGCCAGCGCCTCGGTTTATGCCTTCGAGGACGAATGGCTGTCTTCCGGCAATGAACCGGTCAAGGTCATTCCGGTCCTGGCCGATACGGCCGCCATCCGCGCGGCCATCGCCCGCAACCGCAGCCGCTCCAGCGGCCGTGAGACCACCAGCCATGTTGTAGCCGGCGAACTCACCTTTTCGGACAGCGGTCAACTGGTCGAAATCGATCCCATGGACATGGCGAGGATCAATCCCGCCAACCCCAACAACACTGCTGAACAATTGGTGATGTGGGCCATTTACCGGGCGCTCACCCTGCGCGCTTCTGACCTTCATATCGAGAAATTCTACAATACCGCCCGGTTCCGCGCCCGCATCGACGGTGAATTGGTGGTGATCCACAGCTGCTCCGAGGAAGCTCTGCAACGGGTCATCGCCATGATCAAGAACTGGTCCAACATGGGGCAGGAGCGGCAGGCCTGTCAGGATGGACGTTTCGCCATGCGGATCGGCCAGAAGCGGGTCGATGTCCGCGTGGCCGCGGTGCCCCACCGCAAGGAGTTCCAGAAGATCATCATGCGGTTCCTCGACAAGATGGACGGCATCAAGAAACTCTCGGAGCTGAATCTCTCGCAGCGCCAGATGTCGATCGTCAAACAGATCATGGGGAGGGATCAGGGCCTTGCGCTGGTGACCGGCCCTACCGGGTCCGGGAAAACAACTACCCTGTATGCTTTCCTGAATTCGATCAACGACGACAATATCAATATCCAGACCATTGAAGACCCCATCGAGTATGAGATCGAGGGCATCAACCAGACCCAGACCGATCCTTTTCATGGCCTGTCCTTCGCCAACGGATTGCGGGCCCTGCTGCGGGCCGACCCTGACGTGATTCTGATCGGGGAGAGCCGGGATGGCGAGACGGCAGGTTCCGCCATCAACGCCGCACTCACTGGTCACCTTGTGTTGACCACCCTGCACGCCAACGATTCCCTGCGTGCCATCTCGCGGTTGCTCTCCATGGGCGTGGAACCTTTTCTTCTGGCCGACGCGCTCGCCATGAGTCAGGCGCAACGCCTCGTGCGCCGGCTTTGCCCCTACTGCAAGCAACCTGCCGTCATCACCCAGGAAATCCAGGATTTCCTCTACTACCAGGGATGCATCACGGAGCCGTTGACGGACCCCTTGTATCAGAAGGTCGGCTGTGATGAGTGCAACAGCACTGGTTATACCGGCCGGATCGCCTTGATGGAAATGACCCTCGTGAATGGCGAAATGTCCAACCTCATCGCCACCGGCGCTCCGGTGAATGAATTGCGCCGTGCTGCTGAGAAGGATGGATTCCGCACGCTCTATCAGGAAGGCCTTTCCCAGGTTATCAGCGGGAATACCACCTTCGACGAGATCAGCTGCCTCAGCTACACTTCCATGAGTTGAAGTGGTTCCGGATCACAGCATCCGCTGCAGGTAAACAAGGTCCAGCCACTGGCCGAATTTCCAGCCAACTTCACGCAGCCGCCCGGTTTCGGTAAATCCGTGAACAGCGTGCAGGGCCAGACTGCCCGGCTGGTCGCCGGAGATGGCGGCAACGATGGCATGGTGGCCTGCGGCAGTAGCCTGCTGGATTTGATTCTGGAGCAGCAGGCTTCCCAGCCCGCGTCTCTGGAAGTCCGGATGGATGTAGATCGAATTCTCCACGGTTCCGGCAAAGGCTTCCCGTTTTCCAAAGGGGGATAGGCTTCCCCAGGCCACGAGGCGGCCTTCGATTTCCACGATTCTCACGGGATGCCGCACTTGATCCCGGTCCCGGAACCAAGCGAGCCGCGCCTCCTCCGTTTCAGGTGCCATCTGATAGGTGGCGGTGGAGGTCAGGACGTAGTAATTGTAGATAGAATTGATCTTTGCCAGATCATCCGGTGTGGCGGGCCGCAGGGAAGGAGCTTGCATGAAAAAAGGAGGTTGGATGATTTCCTGCCACCCTATCCCTGAAATCAAGGAGGGAGGGGACAAAAATCTCCGGCCGGTAGCCTGAAAGAGGTGGCAGGGAAATCGATTTTCCGGGGGGGCGTGCCCTGAGGAAAGGAATCCAGCGGGTATTCCCCTGGCTACGTTCGTGATCTTCTGAATTTCGGGTTTCCAATGCGCCAATCCCTTCCAAGGTGTGCGCCCCATGTCCCTGAAAATCCGTTTCAACTCCGCCTTCATCACCGGCACCGTGCTCGCCAAAGTAGGGAACCCCCAGCGGGATGAGCCCCTCGAGACCTCCAAGGAAGTCTTCAACGTGGCCGAGGCAGACTGTGAAACCCTTACCGCCCTCTTCCTCAAGCCTTTCCGCAACCTCATCGCGCACCGCTTCAGCCACCATTCCTCACTGGAGCAACACGAGATGAATACCCTCGCCACCGCCATCTTTGCCGATCCGGGGTCGCTGCTGGAACATGGTTGCCGGATCGCCAAGCGCCTCTACTCGAAGTCCAACCACCCCAACATCAAGGCCGGCGATCTCTGCATCGCCTACATCAAGGACATTGAAGTCGACGGCGTCGCCACCTCCGGGCTCTGCATCCTTAAGGCCGAAAGCGTTGTCCCCTTCCTCAGTATCTCCGCCCGCAATGGCGACCTGCAATTGTCCACCGAACAGGGCATCAATCCGGAAAAAATCGACAAAGGCTGCCTCATTCT
>JAYUWQ010000852.1:0-3027 GCA_043753485.1 bacterium | reverse complement strand
GGGAACTAAAGGCGCGGAGTTCGGTGGTGAGGGCCCGGGGAATGGAGATGGGCAGGCCGTTCCAGCGCTGCCAGGGTCCATTGGCGATGGAGTAGTAGGTGTCCGCCTGAGTTACATCATTGTGTTCCACGAGAGAGACTTTCATGTCGGGATTGAAGGCGTCATACCCGTAGAGCGCACCGGGAACGGTGAATTCCGGAGCCCGCAGTACCTTCGTGGTGGAGTCGGTATTGGTGGCCAGGACCGGGTTTTCCTGGACGGCCGCCCCGGCGCGGGGAGCACTGGTGGCTTTGGTTTGATCAGTGAAGCTCCAGATCCATTTGTCGGAACTGTCCATCTCCATCGCGACATGGCGGGTTTCCTCGACCTGGGTGGTGGGAGCCACTCCATCCAGACGGAATTCGCGGAAGCCGGTTCCGGTATTCTGCACCACAAACGATTGCTCCGATTCGTCCCACAGGGCGCGGGGGCTTCCATCGACCGAAGTGGGGACTCCCTCCAGCCGTAGATCGACCATGGAGCCCCGGAGCCCGGCTATCGTGCTCCGCTGGCTGGCCTTGGCCTTGGTTTTGAGTTTTGCGATCACATCGGCACCGCTGGTGACCGTGGAGAGATCGCCTCCGCTCATCAAATAAGTGCGCACCGCAGTGTTCAAGGCCGCGACATCCTGCCGGAGTTTTGCTGTTTTGACGGAGTCGGTGGTGTTTGAGAAGTTCATGAACGCCATCGCCGCCACGGAGGACAAGGCCCCCAGCACGATGAGCATCTCCAATAAACTGAAGCCATGAGGCCGCCGGGCATTGCGGATGGTTTTACGGAAAGAGGAGTTAATTTTCATGACTGAAGTGATTAACCATAACCTAGACTATAATTACCGCAACAGTTATTTTCGTAAGAATTGGAAAACTGATGAGAAAATTCGCGGAATTAAGAATTTTAACGGGGGAAGTGGATTCCGCGGTGTCCCCAACTGTCTGATAATCCTGCCAGTCGACCGCCTACCGCGTTGATTCCCTGAGACCTATGGGCATTCATGGACCTTGAAGCCTCCTGATGCGGCACCGGAGCCAGAAAAATGTTTTTCCCAATTTATCCAAGGGCGCTGGCCGTTCTGGATCCGGCTGAAACCTCCTGATTGATCCTGGGCGAGGGGGCCGGTACCCGGCGCCGTCCCTTTCCCGGCTGGAAGGGGTGTGAGTATATTCTGGAAATAACCATAAAAGTTGTTTTCCTCACGGGCGGACCGTGCTTGATTACGCAGGTTCAGCTTTCACCGCCTATGAGACATACGCTTTTATCCGCCGGGTTATGCCTTCTATCTGTCTGGCCCATGGCGTGCCCCGCCGCTCCCATGACAGTGGAGCTTACCCAAGGGGGCTCCGTCCGGGGAGAGGTCCTCTCGGAATCTGCGGAGCGCGTTGTGGTGGATCTGGGCTTCACCATCCTCCCGGTTCCCCGCGATTCGGTGGCCCGGATCGTCAAGGACGAACCCGGCACTGCCGCGGCCTCCCTCGCGGGAGCGGATCTCTACCGCACCGACCCCGTCGCCCGCACCCAAAGCGTCAAGGACCTCGTCAATGGCATTGGCGACCGCGTGGTCCTCGTCAAAACCCCCTCCGGGTTGGGCTCCGGTTTTATCATCCATCAGGACGGGTATCTCATCACCAATGACCACGTCGTCGCCGGGGAAACCCAAGTGACCGTGACCGTCTTTGCCAACGGCGAGAAGGGCATGGACAAGCAGACCTGGGAGAATGTGAAGATCGTGGCGCTGAATGGCGATCTTGATCTGGCGCTGCTGAAAATCGAAACCCCGGATCACCGGAAATTTCCGACCGTGCCTTTGGGCGACAGCGATGAACTGAAGCAGGGCCAGCCGGTGTTCGCTATTGGTGCGCCCCTGGGACTGGAGCGCAGTGTCAGCCAAGGCATCATTTCCTTGAAGAACCGGCTGGAGAACGGCCGCATGTATATCCAGACCACCACCCAGATCAATCCGGGCAACTCCGGTGGTCCGTTGTTCAATCTGCGCGGCGAAGTCGTCGGCGTGAACAACATGAAAATCGTGGCCGCCGGCGCCGAAGGCCTAGGGTTTGCCATCCCCGGGGCGGTGCTGAAGGCCTTTCTCAAAAACCGCGATGCGTTCGCCTACGATCCCGCCAACCCCAATGCCGGATTCCGCTACAACAAACCACCCCGACCCGAAGCCTCCCCGCCCAAGCCTCTTTAACGCCAGAGTTTCTTTTCTCATCAACTTCATCATTCAACCACACCTCAAATGCGCCCACTCTCCCTTCCTCTGCTCGGAATCCTCACGTTCAGCTCTCTCAGTCCGGTGCTCGCCGCGGAGCCATTGGCTGCCATCCTGCCGGATAATTCCAAGGTTTTTTTCAACGTCAGCAACCTCTCCAAATTAAGGGAGGCCAAGGGGCATCCGCTATTGAAGGCTCTCACCAATGGTGAGCTTGGCAAGGCCCTCAAGCCAGTCATGGACAAACTAGCCGGAGAGGTCGACGGGAAAACCGCCGCCATTTTGAAGGAGGAGACTGGTCTGACGATGGAAGAAATTCTGGCAAAGTTCCCCGGAGCTGCGGCCGCAGCCGTCTCCGTGTCCTTGGAAAAGCTGGAGGAAATGAGTGGCTCCGAGCTGCCTGGCTTCGGTGCTTCCCTCGTGCTGGATTATACCGGCGACGAGGAGTTGATGAAAAAGATCCTCACGGCTGGAGATAAAATCCAGCGCCCGGAATCCGACAAAGCCAAGGAAAAAGAAGAGGTCAAAGCGAACGAAGACGAAAAGGAGGATGCCGAAGAGCCCCTGAAGCCTGTGGCGGTCTGGCCGGAGGATTACGAGGAAACCATTACGGAAGTAGAGGGCGTGAAGGTCTACGAGTGGACGGTGAGTGATTTGAAAAAAACCCGCGGCGAGGCGCTGGCGTGGAGTGTCGGCAAAGGCAAAGCGGCTTTCACCGTCGGCAAAACCGACCTCAAGGACATCGTCACCCGGCTCGTCAAAGCCTCCAGCGAAGG
>JAYUWQ010000851.1:0-3028 GCA_043753485.1 bacterium | reverse complement strand
AAATATAATGTGATTCCGGTGGGACTGGACAATGGACGTCTCGTGCTCGCCGTGGCCGATCCGATGGATTTTGAGGCGATGGACAGTCTGCCTCACCTCCTGTCCACCTATCCCCTCGATTTCTACTGCGCTCAAAAATCGCAGATTGAGGCGTTCATCACGGACGTCTACGGAGTGGAGAAGGAAAAGGAAATCGCGACCATGTCTGGCGAAGTGGCGGGCGAGGACGATGCTCCGATCATCCGTCTGGTGATGGAAATGCTCACAGAAGCGGTCACCAACCGCGCCTCCGACATTCACGTGGAGCCCATGGAGAAGCGGCTCCGCGTCCGCTACCGGATTGATGGCGTGCTTCAGGAAGTCGCTTCCCACCCAAAACACCTCCATGCCCCGATGCTGGCCCGCATCAAGATCATGACCGGTGCGATGTCGATCGACGAGCGCCGCGTCCCTCAGGATGGCCGCATCCAGACCAAAATCGGCAATAAAAACATCGACCTTCGTGTTTCCACCGTGCCCACCAGCCACGGGGAAAGCGTCGTCATGCGTATTTTGGACCGCAGCAGCATTTTGCTCGGTCTGTCCGACCTCGGCTTCTACAGTGATGACTTGACGAATTTCAACGAATTGCTGGCCCTGCCCGACGGCATCATTCTGGTCACCGGTCCTACCGGTTCCGGAAAAACGACCACCTTGTATGCCTGTTTGAACACGGTGAACCGGCCGGACCGCAAGATCATCACCGTGGAAGACCCGGTTGAATACACCCTGGGCGGCATCAATCAGGTGCCGGTCCGGGAAGACGTCGGGATGACCTTTGCCTCCGCCTTGCGCTCCATGCTGCGTCAGGCGCCGAACATCATCATGATCGGGGAAATCCGGGATCCGGAGACCGCGCAGATCGCCATCAACGCCGCGCTGACCGGTCACTTGGTGCTCTCCACGCTTCACACCAATGATGCCCCAGGCGCCGTCGCCCGTATGACCAACCTGCAGGTCAAACCATTCCTCATCGCGACCGCCGTCCGGGCCATGATGGCCCAGCGCCTCGTCCGCAAACTCTGCGTCGAATGCAAACAGCCCGGCGAACTGACGGACAAGGAAATCCGCGCTCTTGGCCTTGATGTCAGCCGCCTGTCCGACTCCAAGATCATGGTGCCGGTCGGCTGTGGCAAATGCCGCAATACCGGCTACCGCGGCCGGATGTGTATCGTGGAAATCTTCAAGGTCGACGATCAGGTCCGCCACATGATCAACGAACAGATTTCGACCCCGCAGCTGCGCCGCCGCGCCCGCGAGCTGGGTATGCGTACTCTGCGCGAAGATGCCATCCGCAAAGTGCTCGCCGGACACACCACCGCGGCCGAAGCCATCGAAAGCACCATGGCCGATAGTTGATCTGCCTCCCTTCACCTTTTTCCACGCTTGTCATGAATCCCCAATTCGTCCTGGATCTTTTTCAGTCCCGCTCCCTGCTTGATGAACTGCAGGCGGCGGAGCTCATGGAGGAGGTCACTTCTTCCGGCAAAGACGTCAAACGCCTCCTCACTGACTACGGTTATGTGGAGAGCGAGGCCGATGTCTACCGCCTCATTGCCGAAGAACTCGGCGCGGAATACGTTGATCTGCGCCGTTACGAGCCCCCCCGCGCCCTGCTCGATCTGGTGCCCGCCGCCGCCGCCCGGATGCATGGAGCCATCCCCGTCAATTTCGATGAACAGGGCCTGCACGTCGCCCTGCTGGATCCCCTGAATCCCCAGAACGCGGAAGACCTCCGCTTCGCTCTCGGCAAGAATATTGTCGTGGTCGTCGCCGATACCGACCGCGTAGAGGAGTTGATCAACACCTCGTACGCCGCCGAAGCGGAAGGCATGGAGGACATTCTGGCCGGTATCAACGTCGATCCCAAGGATGGCGTGGTCGCCGAAGCAGAAGTCAACGCTGCTCCAATTGTGCGCTATGTCGACCTCGTCCTGTTCCAGGCGGTGAAACAAAAGGCGTCCGACATCCACTTCGAACCCTTCGAAAACGACTTCAAAATCCGGTATCGCGTTGACGGTGCCCTCCTTGAAATGGCGCCTCCTCCGGCCCACCTCGGACCTGTCATCACTTCCCGTATCAAGGTGATGGCCAACCTCAATATCGCGGAACGCCGTATTCCGCAGGATGGACGCCTGATGAAAACAATCGGGGGCCGGGGCATCGACATGCGCGTCAGCACCCTGCCCACCATCCATGGCGAGTCCGTCGTGCTGCGCGTGCTCGACCGCTCCAGCGTCAACCTTGATCTCGAAAACCTCGGGTTTGCCCCCAAGCTTTACGAATACATCATCGACACGGTCAACAAGCCGAACGGCATCTTCATCTGCACCGGCCCCACCGGTGCCGGCAAGACCACTACGCTCTACGCCGCGATCAAGAAGGTGAATCAGGTGGATTCGAAACTTCTGACCGTGGAAGATCCGGTCGAATACGAAATCGACGGCATCCAGCAGGTGCCCGTCAACGAAGCCATCGGGGTGACCTTCCAGCGCGTCCTCCGGGCCTTCCTCCGGCAGGATCCGGACCGCATCATGGTCGGTGAAATGCGCGACGTGGAAACCGCCACCATCGCCATCCAGGCGGCCCTGACGGGCCACTTGGTGCTCTCCACCCTGCACACCAACGATGCTCCCGGGGCGGTGACCCGTCTGATTGACATGGGTTGCGAGCCCTTCCTCGTCGCCGCCACCTTGGAAGCGGTGCTGGCCCAGCGTCTCGTCCGCACCATCTGCAAATCCTGCCGGGTGCCCTACGAGCCGAACGAATCCATCCTCTCCCAACTTGGACTTTCGGCCCATGAAATCGGGGACAAACACTTCTACACCGGGCGCGGCTGCGAAGACTGCGGCAACTCCGGCTACCGGGGCCGCCGCGGTCTCTACGAACTGCTCGATATGAACGACGTGCTCCGTGACATGGTGATTGAAAAAGCGCCTTCCATTGTCCTCAAGCAGAAAGCCGTAGAACTGGGTATGATTACCCTGCG
>JAYUWQ010000850.1:0-7738 GCA_043753485.1 bacterium | reverse complement strand
CCACCCACGCCTTTGCCGGGGACGAACAGAGCGGGGATTTCAAGTGGGCGGAATTTGGGCTGAAAATTCTCGGCGAAAAATGGGTTGCCCATCATGGCCAACACGGCGTGCAGGGCGCCCGCAGCGTGGTTGAAGCCGCCGCTGCTTCGCACGAAATCCTGCGTGGCGTCGGCGAAATCTTCGGTCCCAGCGATGTTTATACTGTGTCCAACCTCGAAGCCGCAGCGACAATTTTGCTGCGCGGTGCGGTCACGGAAACCTTGGAGCCCACATCCAAAAATATCGATGGCCCCAAAAACAATCCGATGATGCCCTTGGCTTGGCTGCGGGAGTATACCTCACCGGATGGGCTGAAAAAAGGCAAGGCCTTCTGCACTACCATGGGCACTTCCGGGGATTTCGCGGATGAGGACCTGCGCCGCCTTGTTGTCAATGCTGCTCTCTATCTTACAGGGGTCAAAGTCCCCGACAAATCCGACGTGGTGCCGGTCGATCCGTTTGTGCCGACTTTCTTCAAAAATATCAACGAGAAGGAATTCCCCGGATTCTATAAGACCCGCAATCTCCAGCCTGCTGATTACGTGCTGGGCAAGAGTCCGGCCACCGGACTGCCCACGCCGGGTGCCCCATCCGCCCCAGCGGCTGCCCCAAAAAAGTCGGCTTCCAATAATGCGCCTGACAATGCCCCGCATGCCCAAATGCCGGACCCGGAAACGGCCACGGCGCAGCGCCCGCAGGCGATTGCCCCGCCCGCCACCGGCGAACGCATTGTGTTGTTGGGAAACGGACTCGCTGAGCGCGATCTCTACTACAACCGCATCGAAACTGAACTTCACCTCCGCTACCCGGAACAGCAGCTCTTTCTCAGGAACATGGGCCGCCCCGGCGACACCCCCGCGTTTCGCCCTCACCCCGGCCGCGAATCCCAGTGGGCTTTTCCCGGCGCTGACAAATTCCGCCCGGAGCTGTCCACGCACCACGGGAAAGGGTTTTTTCCCATGCCCGACCAGTGGTTGGCGCATCTCCGGGCAGACACCATCGTGGCCTTTTTTGGATATAACGAATCCTTCGATGGAGCCGGCCGGGTCACCAACTACCAGGACGAGCTGGAAGCCTTCGTGCAACACACCCTGAGCAAGGCCTACAACGGTCAGGCTGCGCCGCGGCTGGTGCTCGTTTCGCCGATCGCCTACCAGGACCTCAGCCCCACAAACGACCTGCCCAACGGCCAAAAGGAAAACGCCGCCCTCGCGCTGTATTCCGCCGCCATGGAAACCGTGGCCAAAAAACACGGTCTTACCTTCATCGACCTCTTCACACCGACCAAGGCCCTTTATGCGAAGGCAGAACAGCCGCTGACTACCGCCGGATTCATCCCCAATGACCTGGGATACCAGCAACTCGCCGGACTCTTGGCAAACGGACTTTACGGCCCGCAGGCCGTGCAATCCAAAGCCGATCCGGCCAAGGTCCACGCGGCGGTGAAGGACAAGGACTGGTTCTGGAACAACGACTATAACATTCTCAACGGGGTCCACACCCACGGCCAGCGCTACAATCCCTTCGGCCCGCAGAACTATCCGGACGAAGTCAAAAAGATGCGCGAAATGGCCGCCCTGCGTGATGAGTTGATCCACTCCGTGGCCACCGGGAAAAGCTCCAGCCTGAAGATCGACGATTCGAAGACCCACCAGCTGCCGCCCGTTCCCACCAATTACCAGCCCAGCAACAAAAACGGCCCCATGGAATATCTCTATGGCAAGGAGGCCGAGAAAAGCCTGACGGTTCCCGAGGGTTATAAAGTCGAGCTGTTTGCCTCCGAAAAGGAATTCCCCAACCTTGCCAACCCCATGCAGCTCTCCTTTGATGACAAGGGCCGTCTCTGGGTTGCCGTGATGCCCACCTATCCTCATTACCGCCCCGGCGATCCCATGCCGGACGACAAGCTCCTCATCTACGAGGACACCAACGGCGATGGCAAAGCCGACAAGGAAACCGTCTTCGCCGACCATCTGCACCTCCCCATCGGGTTCGAATTTGCCCCGGAAGGCGTCTATGTTTCCCAGGAACCCAACCTCATGCTCCTGCGCGATACCAATGGTGATGACAAGGCTGACGTGCGGGAAATCGTCCTCGGTGGTTTTGACTCGCATGACACCCACCATGCGATCAGTGCCTATACGGCCGATCCCTCCGGAGCCTTCATGTTGTGTGAGGGGGTTTTCCTCCACACCAATGTGGAGACCGCCTACGGTCCGGTCCGCGGGGTGGACGGAGGGTTCTACCGTTACAGCCCGCAGCGGCACCACCTGGAGCGCACCGCCCAGCTGAGTATCCCGAATCCCTGGGGTTTTGTGTTTGATGAATGGGGCCAGGATTTCTTCCTGCACACTTCCGGCCCTACCATGAACTGGATGCTGCCTTCCTCTGTGAAAGCGCCCTATGGGGCGAAGACGCCCCTCACCCGCGACCTGATCCCTCAGGGACAAGCCGTGCGCCCCACTTCCGGCCTCGAAGTCGTTTCCTCCCGCCACTTCCCTGACGAAGTCCAGGGCGACCTGATTCTCTGCAATGCGATCGGCTTCCTTGGCATCAAACAGCACCAGATCGCGGACGAAGGCACGGGTTATAAAACCGCCTTCCGCCATGATCTTCTGAAGTCCTCCGACGGGAACTTCCGCCCCGGCGACCTTGAGTTCGCCCCGGATGGCTCCCTCTATGTGATCGACTGGCACAACGTCCTGATCGGCCACATGCAGCACAATGCCCGTGATCCGCTGCGCGACCACATGCACGGCCGGATTTATCGCATCACCTACCCGGCCCGGCCATTGGTGCAGCCTGCCAAAGTCGCCGGAGCCGGCATTCCGGAGTTGCTGGACAACCTGAAACTGCCGGAATACCGCAGCCGCTACCGGAGCCGCCGGGCGTTGCGGAACTTCCCGGCGGATCAGGTCCTCCCGGCCATCAAGGCGTGGACTGTCAAGCTGGACAAAGGCGATGCCCGCTATCAACACCACCTGCTCGAAGCCCTCTGGGCCACCTGGGGACTCAATCAAACGGATGAGGCGCTCCTCCGCCAGCTGCTGGAGTCCCCTGACTTCCACGCCCGGGCCGCTGCGGTGCGCGTCGTGCGCTACAACTACCATCGTATCCCGGATCATGCTGCCCTGTTGGAAAAGGCGGCGGCCGATCCGGAAGGCCGGGTCCGCTTGGAAGCGCTCGTCGCCGCCTCCTGGCTGCCCGACGTCGCTGCCGCCAAAAAAATCGTGGCTACTGCCTCTGCCCAGCCTTTGGATGAGTGGAGCGAAAAAGCGGCCAAAACCGCCAGCGACCGCTTGGCGGGATTGGTCGAAAAAGTGGTCTCCGAACACGCCAGCCTGCCGGCCCCGGCCCACTTGAGCGCTGAAGCGAAAAAGCAATACCTCGCCGGTCAGGAAATCTACTTCCGGGAAGGCCATTGCGTCACCTGCCACCAGCCGAACGGGGCCGGTCTTGACCCTGCTTTCCCTTCGCTCGTGAAAAGCCCCTGGGTCAGTGAGGCCCCGGACCGCCTCATCAAAATCGCGCTTTACGGCCTGATGGGGCCTCTGGAGGTGAACGGCAAGAAATACGATGGCCAGGTGCCCATGACGCCTTTCGGCGGGATGTTGAAGGATGAGGAAATCGCAGCGGTCCTCACCTATGTGAGCAACAGCTTCGGCAATCAGGCTGATCCCATTCAGCCCGCCCAGGTGAAAAAAGTCCGGGACGCCAATCCCAACCGCCAGTTGCTCTACAACACCGAGGAACTGCTCAAGGAACACCCGCTGACCAAGTAATTTCCGCGGCCGGCCGATTTCCCCAGCCTTCTCCGGAACCCTCCTATGTCATGGATTGAATGGTACAACACCCTTGAGAAGCCCTCGTGGACACCTGCGCCGGCGGTCATCGGGCAGATTTGGGGGATGCTTTACCCGGTCCTTTTCCTGAGCATGGCTTTCGTCCTGGTCCAAGCCATCCGTGGGAAGCTGCCTTGGAAGGTTCTCATCCCCTTCGGAATCAATCTGGTCGCCAATCTGATCTTCACTCCCATCCAGTTCGGCCTGAGAAACCTCCCGCTGGCGTCCTTGGACATCCTGCTGATCTGGGCGTCCATCCTGTGGATGATGGCTGCAGTTTGGAAATTCAGCCGGTGGGTCGCGGTCGCCCAGGTGCCCTATCTCATCTGGGTGTCCATTGCCACGGTGCTGCAGCTGACGATCACCTGGAAGAACTGGTGATTGGTGGAGCCCCGGGCCGGAGCAAAAACGGCCGCGGCTGCTTTCGATGGGTGCCCCGGCGCGGGATATTCCAGCGGCAGAAAACTCCTATTGTCATCCGGATCAGGGCCGATATTCTCCGCGTTCCGCCAAATCGGCCCCCTCTCTTTCCAAACCTCGTTTTCCCATGAACATTACCGTCGAAAAACTCCCGAATTGCATGGCCAGCCTCAGCGTGCAGGTGCCTGCTGAAAAGCATACTGCTGCCCGTAACGCGATCCTCGCCAACTACACGAAAAACGCCGCCATCCCGGGATTCCGCAAAGGTAAGGTGCCGCGCAGTGTGATCGAAAAACGTTTCAAGGACGAAATCGAAAAGGAAGTGACGGATCAGGTCGTCAACGAAAGCCTGCGGGAAGCCATCAAGCAGGAAAACCTCAATGTGCTGAATGTGGCCGACTTCCAAGCCGGTGACTCCACCGACGGCAACGTCACTTTCACGGTCCGTCTGGTGCTCGCCCCGGAGTTTGAGCTCCCTGATTACAAAGGGCTCAACATCACGGTGCCGAAACTCGAAGTGACCGACGAACAAATCGACCAGGTGCTCCAGCGCCAGCTTGAACAGATGGCCACCCTGAAGCCGGCTCCCGAAGGGAAAACCGCTGCCAAGGGCGACTTTGTCAGCATTGATTACACGGCCACTCTGGACGGTGAGCCCCTCACCGGAATCCTTCCGGAAGCGGAGCACTTCATCGCCAGCAACACCGGCTTTCTCCTGAAACTCGCCGACGACAATTTTGTCCCCGGTTTCTGTGCCCAGATCGAAGGCATCGCCACCGGCGAGTCCCGCGAAGTGAAAGTCACCATGCCGGAAGAAGGCATCAATGACCTAATCGCCGGCAAGGAAGTGGTCTTCACCGTGGTGGCTGGTCCGATCCAGGAAGCGGAGTTGCCGGAGTTGAATGACGAATTCGCCGACCGCCTCGCCGAAGGCAAAACCCTCGCCGAACTCCGCACCCTGATCCGGGAAAACTCCGAGGTGCAGGCCAAGCAGAAGGACCTCGAAAACAAACGCATCGCCGCCATGGAAGCGCTGCGTGACAAGATCGAATTCGACCTCCCGGAAAACGTGGTCAACAACGCCGCCCAACGCCGCGTCAATGAACTCGTGAAGATGAACCTCGAGCGGGGCCTCACCCAGGACATGCTGGTGGAAAACGAAGCCTCCATCCTCGAAGCCGCCGGCAACCAGGCCAAAGTGGACGTGAAGGATGAGTTCCTCCTCATGGAGATCGTGAAAAAGGAAAACCTCCAAGTCACCCAGCAGGACATGATCGGCCGCATCGGCAGCATCGCCTACCAGGCCCGCACCACTCCCCAGAAGGTCATCAAATCCCTCCAGAAAAACAACGGTCTCGAAAACGTGCAGCACTCCGTCATCCTGGCCAAAGCCCTCGACGTCCTCGTCCAGCACGCCAACGTAGAATATAAAGCAGCAGAGGCCTTGGCCGACGCTCAGGCTTAAAGATCCGGACCGCTCCGGCGGCCGCTGTTTCCCTGCCTTTATTCCAACTTATCACTTCGTTCCCTCCCATGCTTAATCCTCTCCGTGAACTCCAAGACGACCGGTCCCGTTTGATGATGCTCCCTGCCCACCTGCGCGACCGTGCGATGGATGTGGTGAAGAGTGTCACCGTTTACGAAAAGGAACCGGGGATTGGGATGATGGGTTTCGACCTCCTGTCCCGCCTGATGAAAGACCGCATCGTCTTCATCGGCGAGCAGGTCAGCGACGGCTTGGCCAACTACGTCATCGCCCAGCTGCTTTACCTGCAGATGCAGGACCCGGGCAAGGACATCAACATCTACATCAACAGCCCAGGTGGCAGCGTGACTGCCGGCCTCGCCATGTATGACACCATGCAGTTCATCACCTGCGACGTGAACACCTACTGCATGGGCATCGCTGCCAGCATGGGTTCGGTGCTCCTTACCGCCGGCACCAAAGGCAAGCGGTTCTGTCTCCCCAACAGCCATGTTATGATCCACCAGGTCAGTGGCGGCGCCCAGGGGACCGCTTCCGATGTGGAGCGCACCGTTGAGTTCATGTACAGCCTGAAAAAGCGCCTGAATGGCATTTTGGCCCACCACACCGGCAAAACCATCGAGGAAATCGAGCGCGATTCCGACCGCGACAACTACATGACCGCCCAAGCCGCCTGCGCCTACGGATTAGTGGATAAAGTCCTTGAAAGCCGCAGCGAATTACCGGTTATTTCAGGTCTCTGAATTAACCTCCGATGGCCCGCTCCTCCAACATCACGATGTGTTCCTTCTGTGGCAAAAGCCACTCGGAGGTCAAAAAACTGATCGCTGGACCGGGCGTTTACATCTGCGATTCCTGCATCGTTGTCTGCAAGGACATCCTCGACAAGGAACTCGAGGAGGAAGGCCAGCCCCCGCTGCCCAAACTCACAGTTCCCCGTCCGGGCGACATTTACCGGCATCTGGATGATTACGTCATCGGCCAGGAGCATGCCAAGAAGGTGCTTTCGGTCGCCGTGGCCAATCATTACCGCCGGATCCAGCAGAAGATGAAGGATGACGAGGAGGCGGCGAATTTCACGCCCAAGTCCAAATCAGACGACAAATATCCCGACGTGGTGATCGAGAAGAGCAACGTGCTTCTGATCGGCCCCACGGGTTCCGGGAAGACGCTGCTGGCCAAAACCATGGCCAAGCTGCTCAACGTCCCCTTCAGCATCGCCGATGCCACGACCCTCACCGAGGCCGGTTATGTGGGCGAGGATGTGGAAAATATCGTGCTCCGGCTCCTGCAAAACGCTGACTTCGATGTGCGCCGCGCCGAAATGGGGATCATCTACATTGATGAAATCGACAAGCTCGGCCGGAAGACGGAAAATGTCAGTATCACCCGGGATGTCAGCGGCGAAGGGGTGCAGCAGGCATTACTGAAAATCCTCGAAGGCACCGTCTGCAATGTCCCCCCCCAGGGAGGCCGCAAACACCCGCAGCAGGAGTACATCCAGGTTGATACCTCCAACATCCTTTTCATCTGTGGGGGAGCGTTTGTCGGACTCGAACAAATGATCACCCGCCGTCGGGGTAAAAACGTCATGGGCTTCGGCGCCGTCGCCGACAACAAAGTCCGCGTGGAAACGCCCACCAGCGAAGCCCTCAAACATGTCCTCCCCGAGGATCTGCTTGGTTTCGGCCTGATTCCGGAATTCATCGGCCGCCTCCCCGTCATCAGCAGTCTCAAGCCTCTCACCGAGGAAGACCTCCTGCGCATCCTCACCGAGCCGAAAAACAGCATCGTTCGCCAATACAGCAAGATGCTGGAACTGGAAGGCGTGGAACTCACCGTCACCCGCGATGGCCTCCAGGCCCTCGCCGCAGCTGCCGTCAAACGCGGCACCGGAGCCCGTGCCCTCCGCTCCATTTTCGAAGGCCTCATGCTCGACGTCATGTTTGAC
>JAYUWQ010000849.1:0-7760 GCA_043753485.1 bacterium | reverse complement strand
TTTATCTGGTCAATGCTTTCCTCCTCGCCTTCCTGCTCACCGCCGCCGCCCCGGAACTCAGCGTGGGGGATTTCCTCCGCAGCTGGGGGCATTTTGCGGGAGAGGTCGCGCAGGCCATCCCGGCCGCCTGGCGGGGCCTGCGGAGTGCCTTCATTTAGATGATTTCCGAAAAGTTGCGAAATTGTGTGGCGCTTCTATGGTGCAGGGGATTTCATCTCCGTCAGGAGGTGTTTTCCGCCTCCCCTGCTTCTCCCCTATGGTCAGTCCGGATTCTTTTTCCTCTCAACTCGCGCTCCACACCCGGCGGGAGTGGTTGCGCCGCGTGGCGGTGACGGCCCTCGCCCTCACGGCTCCGGGCACGGGCGGAGCCTTTGAATGGAAAGTCATCCAGGAGAATGGCCGCGATTATGTGCGGCTGCAGGACATCAAGACGTTTTACACATTTCCCCGCCTGCAGCGGGAAGGGCGCAACTCCTGGCTGCGCTCCAACACCATGATCATCAAATTCTCCAACGAGGCGGAGGATATTTTCATCAATAACGTCAAGTTCTGCCTCAGTTTCCCCATCATTGAACGCGATGGCAGCGTGCTGGTGTCCCGCATGGATCTCTCCAAGCTGCTGGATCCCATCATCCGCCCCACCTACATCGAGAATGCCCAACCCTTTGATACCGTGGTGGTTGATGCCGGTCATGGCGGGCACGACAGTGGCGCGGTCGGTCCTTACGGGGCAGAAAAAGCCTACACCCTGGACACCTGCTTCCGTCTGGAGAAGGCCCTGAAAATCCTCGGGTATAAAACCATCCTTACCCGGCGTTCGGATATCTTTCTCACCCTGGGGGAACGGGTGGCCATTGCCAACCGCACCCCCCGCTGTATCTTTGTCAGCGTCCACTACAATTCCTTCAGCAGCAGCGCCATGGGGCTGGAAACCTTCGCGCTGGCCCCGCAGGGAACGGCCACCACTTATGATGAGTTGAAAAGCAGCGATATGAAAAAAAGGGGCGGTAACCTGCGTGACTCCGAGAACATCGCGCTCGCCACCGCCGTGCACGCCAATTCCCTCTACAAGCTGCGCAGTGTGGACCGGGGGGTGAAACGGGCCCGCTACAGTGTCATTTCCGGCATCGAAAAGCCCGGGATTCTGGTGGAGGGCGGATTTGTCAGCAGCTCCACCGAGGGGGCCCGCATCCACCGTCCGGAATTCCGCCAGACCCTGGCCGATGCCATCGCCGGTGGCATCGGCAATTACCGGAAAGCCCTGATGAAACGGAGTTCGGTGCCTCAACGCAGCCGGATCCCTTAGATCCTGGAATCCCCGGACCGACCGGCAGGATTCCCTGAAAAATTTGCTTCCTGCCAGGAATTTCCCGTGCTTGAATGCGCCCCTTATGAATCCTCTGACGCTGTTCGCGTGTTCCACTCTGGTGTTATTGGTGGCCCCGTCCCATGCCCAAAAAGCACCGGAACCAGTCACTCTTCCCGCCGAAGCGGCCGCTGCCGACCCGATGGAAATTCTGGCCGGATCGGCCGGAACATGGAAAGTCACCGCCGGACAATTTGAGCAGGTGCTGGGCCGCTTCCGCCCGGAGTGGCTGGATGCGGGGCGGACCCAGGCGAGAATCGGCAATGTCAGCCGGAGGGAATCCGACGAGCGGCCCACCATCACTGCAGGCAAACTGCCGGTCTACGAAACCGTGGTCCATTTTACCGATGGCGTCCTCCAGCGGGTCCAGATTTCCCTCTACAACCGTGGGGATGCCGGGGACCTTTCGCCCGATGCCTTCAAAACCAGAATCGAAGCTGCCAAAGCCGCCATTTCCTCACAGGCCGGAAATCCCGGACAGGACCGCGGCAAGGCTGCCGGCGCCGTCCTGACCAAAGGCTGGGTCTGGAAAACCGACGCCACCCAGTATTTGCTGGAGAGCAGCATGAAGCGGTTGCAGGGCGATGACCGTCCCGAATTTCTCCGTCTGGTGATGGTGCCCGCGGCCGGCCAGGCCAAGCCTGCCCTCGGCAGCACGACCTCCGCCGCCAAAAGCGCCGCGACCGCCACCCTGACTTCCCTCAAGGGGAATGTGAAAACGGTCGAAGGGGGTGACACTTACATTGCCAATGTCCCCATGGTGGATCAGGGCGAGAAGGGCTATTGTGTGGTGGCCACCGCGGAACGGGTGATGCGTTATTACGGGGCTGATGTGGACCAGCACGAAATGGCTCAAATGGCAGACTCCTCCTCGGGCGGAGGCACCAATCCCACCAAAATGACCGAGGCTCTCGACCGGATTGACAGCAAGTTCAAACTCCGTCTCAAGCGTATCCTCCCTTGGACCGAACGGGGTTATCTGGATATTATCAAGGACTACAACCGCGCTGCCCGCAGCAGCAAAACGCGGCAGATCAGCGACTCGGAAGTTGGCAACGTCGCCGGGGCCTATGGGGAAATGGACGCTGAGACACTCAAAAAGGCCCGGGCCACTGCCCCGGCGGTGGAGAAGTTTAAAAAGCTGGTCCGGACCAATATCGATGCCGGGGTTCCGCTGATGTGGAGTGTTCAGCTGGGTCTCTTCAAGGAAGGGAATCTGCCCCAATCCGGAGGCGGCCACATGCGCCTGATCATTGGATACAATGATACCGCCAACGAAATCCTCTTTTCCGACTCGTGGGGAGCAGGGCACGAACTCAAGCGCATGAATGGGGACGAGGCCTGGACCATCACCAGTGGTCTCTATGGAATGGAACCCAAATTGAAGTAAGGTGCCGTCCTCCGAGGCCTGCTGACGTCAGGCGGGAGTAGAGAATAACCTCCCAGGGCGGGAGCGTCCGGGAAGTTCGGGGAAAGTGGCTGCGCAGGCGGCGTCGCTTTCGGCCTCGTCTCCATCGCGGGTAAAGCGGGCTGGCTCAGCGGAATTCAGGAACTGCGTGGGCCGCCCTGACGGCACCTTGGATGATGGTCCGGAGCTTTCCTGCTAGGCGAGCAATCCAGTGATGATGCGGCCGTGCACATCAGTCAGGCGGAAGTCGCGGCCGGCGTGGCGGAAGGTCAGCTTTTCATGATCCATGCCCATCTGGTGCAGGATGGTGGCATGCAGATCGTGAACCTCCACGGGGTCTTCGAGGGTGTATTTACCGATGTCGTCGGTGCGGCCGTGGACGTGACCCGGCTTGAAGCCGCCGCCCGCCAGCCAGATGCTGAAACAGTCGCGGTGGTGACCTCGTCCATTTATCCCCTCCCGGGCCGGCGTGCGGCCGAATTCGGTGGCCCACAGGACGATGGTGTCGTCCAGCATGCCGCGCTGTTTCAGATCGCTGATGAGGGCGGCGGTCGGTTGATCCACGTTGCGGGCGAGGTCCTCATGCTCTTTCATGTCGCCGTGGGAATCCCAGTTGGGACGGGACCCGGTGTCGATCAATTCGATGAAACGCACACCGCGTTCGGCCAGACGGCGGGCCACGAGGCATTGCCAGGCGAAGTCGGCTCCGGGGCCGCTGACCTTCCGGTCCAGGCCGTAGAGCTGCCGGATATGGTCCGGCTCCTGGCTGATGTCGAAGGCTTCCGGTGCGGCCTGCTGCATATGGAACGCGGTCTCGAAAGACTTGATCCGGGCGGCGAGGGCGGTGTCATGGGGGCGGGCCTCGAAGTGTTTCCGGTTGAGTTGGCCTACCAGGTCGAGTTCGGCCTGCTGCAGGGCTCCGCTGCTGCCCGGAGCCCGCAGGTTGGCGATGGGATTGTCTCCCGGAAACACCCGGGTGCCCTGGTGGACGGCGGGCAGGAAATCGCTGGCATATACCTGGGTGCCCCCATACGGCAGGTGCGGGGCGATGACCATAAAACCAGGCAGATTCTGATTGAAGCTGCCGAGGCCGTAACTGACCCACGATCCCATGCTGGGCCGGGCGAAGGTCGGCGAACCGGTGTGCATGCCGAGGGTGGCTTCGCTGTGGTCGAAGTGTGAGGCCTTCATGCTGCGGACGAGGCAGATCTCGTCCATCACTCCCCGCAGGTGCGGGAAAAGATCGCTGACTTCCGTGCCGCACCGCGCATTGGGTTGGGCTCCGAACAGATTGCCCATCAGCTTTTCTGAGCCATTGCCATCGCGGCCTTTGGTAATGGATTTGGGGTCGAAGGTGTCGATGTGGGACACGCCTCCGGTGGCGTAAATCATGATCATGCGCTTGGCCTTGCCTTTGGTGTGCGGGCTGCGCGGAGTGGATGGATCATCCGCGGCCAGCAGTTCCGATAGCAATCCCGGCATCAGCAGGGAGCTGCTGAAGAGCGAACGGAGGAGGGTGCGGCGGGAAGTCATGGCAGGGAATGGGACGATAAACCACCGTCAGTCGAGGTAAAGAAATTCATTCAGACGGAGGAGCATTCTGATGAGGCTGGACCAGGCTGCGTGGTCGTTTTGGGTCGGCTCCCGGACCGTTCTTAAATGGGTCAGGAGAAGCTGGATTTCATCCGGGGCCGGTGGGCGGGCCAGAATTGTGTGGAAAGCGTTCTCAAGGCGCTGCCCGTCGGATATTTCTTCACCGGTGAGCTGTCTCGCATAACGGGCGGCCTGGTCATGCAGGAAGGGATCATTGACAAAATAGAGGGCCTGGAGGGCGGTGACGGATGTGTCGCGTGTGGCGGTGCAGACATTGGGATCGGGGCCGTCGAAGGTCTGCAGGTAGGGCTGGGCCGTGAGCCGTCGGGTCATTTGATAGACGCTCCGTTTGTTGCTGGGATAGTCGTCCTTGAAGGGATGGTGCTGGGTGTATTCCCATTTGCTGCTGGGCGGGATGGGATAGGGTTCGGTCTGCGGGGCGGGATCAAGGGCTCCGCTGACCAGCAGCAGGGTGTCGCGGAGGGACTCCGCATCGAGGCGCTGGCGGTTGAACTTCCAGTAATGGGTGTTGCCGGGATCGGCCGCAAGATTCCCCTCCACCGCCTGGCTGGAAAGTTGCCATGTGCGCGAGGTCATGATCAGGCGGTGCAGGCGCTTCAGGGACCAGCTGTGACTCATGAAATCGGTGGCCAGCCAGTCCAGCAGGTCCGGATGGGTGGGGGCTTCCCCGCGCAGCCCGAAGTCGCTGGTGCTGGGCACCAGTCCGCGCCCGAAATGGCGTTGCCAGACGCGGTTCACGATGACGCGCGCGGTCAAGGGATTGTCCGGGCTGGTGATCCAGCGGGCCAGTTCGAGGCGGCCACTGGCGGAGGCGGCTTCCGGGGGTAAAACCTGGCCGCCGAGGATGTCAGGAAACTTCCGCGGCACCTCGGCGCCGGGACGGTCGGGTTCGCCTTTCAACTGCACCCGGGCGTTGCCGGGTTTTCCCTCCCGGACGGCATAGGCGGTGGGCAGGACAGGGGTCTTTTTGAGATGCTCCGCCAGGTTTTCACCGGCCTTGCGGGCCTTGCCGAGCACGGCGGCCAGTTCACCCTTCATCCGGCGCTGGTCCTCCACGCTGGCCCCGCGGGATTTGTTGGCATTGTCCAGCGTTTTGGTTTCGACAGTGGCCAGCATTTGCTCCAGCTCGGCGGTCAGGATGTCGGTGTTCTTCTGGAAAGGCTGCAGCTTTTCCCTGACTTCCACCTCCGGAAGCAGGGGCACGAAGTCCCATTGGGTCTGGAAAAGTTCGATGCCTGGAAATGGATAGCGGGTGCTGGCAAAGATGCCGTAGAGGCCGTAATAATCACGGGTGCTGACCGGATCGAATTTGTGGTCGTGGCACCGGGCGCAACTGATCGTCAGGCCCATCACGGTGCGGCCCAGATTGTCGAGGGTATCCTCAATGGTCAGGTGCTGCGGATAGGTCTCCACCAGCGACCCGAACCGGCGCGCCATGGCGAGATAACCGGTGGCGATGGTTTGGCGGTTTTTCTCCTCCTGGCTGGCCGCAGGCAGGAGATCGCCGGCCAGCTGTTCGGTGAGGAACCGGTCGTAGGGAAGATCGCGGTTCAGGGAATGAATTACGTAATTCCGGTAGAGAAACGCCTGGGGGACCGGGAAGTCGGAATTGTCCCCGGCGGTGTCCGCGTAGCGGGCCCAGTCCAGCCAGTGCCGGCCCCAACGCTCGCCATAGGCAGGGGAATCCAGCAAGCGGTCCACCAGGGCGGTGAAAACATCACGGATATCTTCCGCAGATTGAATGGCCAAAGTGAAGTCGGCCACTTCCGGGAGCGTGGGCGGCAGTCCGGTGAGGTTGTAGCTGGCCCGGCGGAGCAGGGTGGCGGGAGCCGCGTCCGGCGCTGGGGAAAGGCCGGCTGCCTCCCACTTGGCTTGGAGGAAGCGGTCAATCGGATTGAGCGGCCAGGATTCATCCCGGACCGCAGGCGGCGGGGGATTGGTGATAGGCCGGAAGGACCAGTGGGCGTTGGAGGTTTTGGCAGGCAGAGGCGTGGCCGCAGATTCAGGCCAGACGGCTCCCTCCGAGATCCATTTGGTGAGAATAGCGATCTCGCCCGCGCTGAGCGCGGCACCCTTGGCGGGCATCCGGACTTCCTTGTCCGGCGACGCAATGCGGACCAACAGTTCGCTCTGCTCCGGCTGACCGGGCACGATGGCATGACGGCCGGAATCCCCTGCCACCAGCGCCCCCAGCCGGTCATCGTAACGGAGTCCGCCATTTTGCTCCTCCGGCCCGTGGCATTTGAGGCAATGCTGTTGCAGGATCGGCTGGACCTCGCGCACGAAATCCACGGTCTCATCTGCCGCTGCCACGAAAGGCAGGGCAAGCAGCACCGCGAGGAGAAAAAAGGGTTTCATCCGGTGAAACATCAGGGGTTGGGAGGGCGGCAGGCACCGGAGCCAATCCGGCCGCCGGGAACCCGGGAAAATCAATCATGGGGATCGGAGAGAAATACCATTTAAAGACGCATCCACAGCGGAAATCTTACCGGTATTCCGGAGGAGCCGCCCTCCGCCGCCCGGTGGTCCGGGAACTGGAGGCGGGTTTGCCGGCAGGGTGCCCGGGGAGGGCATCCTCTCCTCCTGTTTCCTCCGGCTGACAACGCCCTCCAGCCATGCTACGGCTCCCGAACCTCCTTCCGCAGCCCCTATGAACTCCCGTTTCCTGTCCCTGATCGCCGGCGCTCTCTGCTTGTCCCCGGCCGCAGCCGAGGTGCCCGCGAATCTGGTCACCGAAAATATCCCGCCCCTCCCGCCTGCGCTCGTCGCGGATGCCTCGCGCTACTTGGAATTCCGCACCGCCGGTCTGCTCAGCTGGCATCCGCAGCGGCTGGAAATGCTGATCGCCACCCGTTTTGCTGACACCCCCCAGCTGCACCTCGTGCGGCAGGCCGGAGGCGCGCGGCGGCAGCTTACCTTCGGCCGCGAACCGATCCGCTCAGGTTCCTTCCGGCCCGGACGGGGCGATTGCCTTGTTTTCTCCCAGGATACGGGTGGCAGTGAGTTCTACCAACTTTACCGTTACGATGCCTCTGATGGCCGTATCACCCTGCTGACGGATGGTAAATCCCGCCACACCGGTGTTCAATGGTCGCGCGATGGCCTCCAGCTCGCCTGGACCTCCACCCAGAGGAATGGCAAGGACAACGATGTGTGGCTTATGGATCCTGACCATCCTGCCGGAGTCCGCCTGCTGTCAGAAATGACCGGCGGGGGCTGGGGTGTGACCGATTGGTCGCCGGATGGCCGCACCCTCGTCCTGACAGAATATCTGTCGGCAAATCTGAGCCATCTCTGGCTGCTGGAGGTGGCTACCGGAAAAAAGGAGCGGCTTACCCCGGACGCGGGTCAGCCCATCGCACGCAGCGGGGC
>JAYUWQ010000848.1:0-3037 GCA_043753485.1 bacterium | reverse complement strand
CCGGCCCGCCGCCCGGCTCCGGTTTTCAGCCGGTCCCGAAGCGCAGCCCTTTTTTCAACAGGCTCCTAAGGAATTCCTGAATTCCCGGGAAAAGAATTGACAGGCAGGCTCCGTTTTGTAGATAGGAAGCCTGCTTAGCCCGGTTCCTGCCGGGAAACCGCCACTCCTTCCATGAAAACCCGCGTTCCCTCCCTTCTCCTCACGCTTGGTGTGCTCCACCTCGCGACGGTTGCCAGCCAGGCCGCCATCAATTACGTCCAGATCACGGGCGATGCGGATTCCGGCATCATTTCCAGCAATACCTACACCCATGCCTTGGATTTCGGCACGGGGACTCCCGGGGCGCTGATCAACGGGGTGCAGTTCGCTGCCTACAACAACGGTGCTGACGGCACATTGAATTTTACACGGACGGTCAGCAGTGGCACCGAGAACGACAATGCCGGCAATGCCGGTCACAACGTCACCGGCAATCTGGCCAATTTGCTGACGGACATGATCTTTAACGGCGGCAACGCCCCCGGTGGCACCACCGTATGGACGCTCAGCGGACTGACGGCCGGGGTCAGCTATGACGCACGGATCTACACCCGGCAGTGGGGCAGCCCCAATGACCGCAGTGCGACCCTCGTTTTCGACCCCGATGGTCCCGGCGCGATTTCCGAATCCACCTCCCTGATCAATCAGGACGATGCCCTCACCGTGGGCATGCCCGCGGCCAATACTGCCTATTACATCAACTATCGTTTCACGGCAGTGGCCGGTCAGAATCTGGTGATCACCGGAACCCAGAACAATCTCAACCAGTCCTGGCATCTTTATGGTCTGACCAACCAGGTGGTGCCTGAGCCCTCCACCACGGCCTTCGCCGGCCTGGTCGGCCTTGGCTTGCTGGCCCGCCGCCGCCGGAAATAAGGAGGCTGCTCCGGTTTCACTCCCCACCCGTCCGCAGCCCCTCTGCGGACGGGATTTTTTATCGGCAGCACCAGCCTGCTCAGGCAGTGGGTTCCACCAAGGCAAGGCACGGGTCCACGCCGAGCGTTCCCATATAGCGTTGCGCTGCGTTGGGGACATTGAGCGGGGCCAAGGCGGCTTCGGCGGTGGCGAGGCGGGACTCCATCGCGGTCCGTTCGCCGGACTGGAGGCGGGTGCGGCGGCTCAGGAAGCTGCGGAGGTCCTGGGCGTGGCGCGTCCAGAGGCGGCGGTCCAGCGCCGCGCGGGCTTCCAGCCGGGCGTTATACCACGTGCTGGTCAGCATGGCCTCCCTATCAAAGAGGGCGCGGAACACCGGGTCGGCAGCGGTGCGGCCTTCCCAGGTGCCGTGGGCCATGATCTCCAGCAGGGCCCGCAGCGGCGGGATGGCGAGTTCGACCCCGCCATCCTCGAAATACATCAGCGCGGCCTTCTTCTGGGCTGCCACGATATGTTCGACCCCATCGGCAAATTCCTCCAGGCTCTGCTCTTCCGGCCGCAGCATGTCCGGCGGGAAAACGGTGGCAGGATCGCTGAAGACCCGGCCGAAGAAGTTCTGCACAAAAGCCGGCGTGATGCGCCAGCCGAGCCGGCTGGCGGGTATGGTGCGTGCTTCGAATTCGAAGTCGCTGACTTTTTCCAGGCAGCCGTTTTCAATCAGCCACGCCGGGGTGCGTTCCTTCAAATACATGCGGCTCCAGACTTCCGGGACGATCAGGCTGATATCATGTTCCACCTGGTATTTTTTCCCAACGTGTCCGGCCGCCGACGAGAACCCGCCGGCCTGGGTGAGGAGGGCGGAAATGAGGGCGTTGTTGAGGTCATGGACCGGGAGCAGGCAGTTGAACGGACCTTTGGTCAGGGCGCCTTCCGATCCGGCTCCGGTGGTGGAGGGGGACTTGCCGGTCAGGCTGGCGGTGAAGTCCATGAACAGCTCCGGCAGTTCCTGGTAGTGAATCGGTCCGTAGACCGCCAGCGGCGGGATGCCCGGGGCGGCGGGATTGTTGCGGCGGCCGGTCAGGACCGCATGCACCGGATTCAGCACCGGCTGGTCCGGGCCGAGGCGGCGGAAGAGGCGGGCCCCGGTTTCAGCCAAGTATTCGGCGCGGGGATGATCGAGGTCCGGCCGGTTCTGCAGGTAGCGGGGATTCTTGGTAGCCTTGCCATCCACGATCCGGGGATTGGCGGTACAGACAAAAAATTCCGGCCCCTCCGCCTCCGCCACCCGGTGCACCAGATCCTGCATGGGAGGGGTGAACTGGCCGAAGCGGATCGCATCCTCGATCATCTCCTGGGCGGCCGCGCGGGGCAGGGGTTCGTAGTTGGAAAAGAAGGTGCCGCGGCGGGCGAAGTCCGCCTCCGCGCCGCGGTCGTATCCGCGCACGATGGCGTCGTCCGGCCGCTGGAAGAGCCGGTATTCACAGTTGGCGGTGAATTTATAGGCGGGTTCCTTCAAGTGAGGGTGCAGGCCGGTCAGGCTGGCGGCGGGGAGAACCACGCTGGCGGTGATGTCGTCCTCGCGCTGCAGTTTGGCGGCCGGAGCGAAGTCCTTCCTCACCCCGAAGGTGCGCCAGGAACCGGTGCTGGTGAAGCCGACCCGCAGGTATCGCGTGACCAGTTTCTGGTTCCGGTATTTCAGTTCAAAGCCGGGCTGGCCATCGATCACGTCGACGCTGAAACGCTGCTGCCAGTCCGGTCCCCACGAGGCCTTGTAGCGGCGCTTGATCACCAGCACGAGGTCCCGCACCCAACGCGGAATTCCTCCCAGCCAGGCGTTGTATTCATCGGTGAAGTGCCCGCTGGGCGTCAGCATCCTGACGACACTGCCGAAGGAGCGCGAGGCGTCCAGCATCGGCCGGCTGGGCAGGCGCGGTTCGGTGGGATTCCGGAAGCGGTTGCTGCCGTCGTGCTGGATCACGGCCATGGCGGCGGCGAAGTCCTCCACCAGATTCCTCACAATCACCGGTCCGGTGAGCATGGCGTCCGAGAGGGACTTCGAGATCTCGCTTTTGCCCCCGCCGGAAACGGTGCAGGGCTTGTGGCAATAAGTGCCTTCCGCCTGGGT